>JBEENF010000284.1:0-5371 GCA_041192325.1 Verrucomicrobiota bacterium | reverse complement strand
GCGCTCCAGATGACGGCGGCGACACCGGAGACGTGTGGGGTGGCCATAGACGTGCCGTCGAAGAAATCGTAAGCGTTGGCGTTCTGCTGTAAAATCGCAGAGACCGTGGTGCTCTGGCCGGTCCAGACCTTCAGGAGCGCGCCATCTTCCTGGCTGATTGCAACCGCCGGAATGGTCGAACTCTTGCCGCTGCCGAGCGTCCCCAGAAAATTGCCCGGTTCGTTGTTCGCAATGATACAGGCGACCGCTTTGCTGAGCTGGGCGTTACGGACTTTTTCGTAGAAGGAATTGGTGCCGCGGTCAAAGAGAACGACTTTGCCCGTCCACGCGCTGTTGGTCGAAGTGCCGAGGCCGCCATACACCAGCGCGCCCGACGCGGTGCGGCGGGCGGAGAACTCGATGTAATTGGCGCTTACCGTCGGATTGGTCCCGACGTTCACGGAGTTCGACTCGACATAAGACACCGTGCTGCGGACGCCGACCCCGGGGGCCGCCAACTCGACTTGATTGTTGTTCTGCGAGAAGGAGGCGACATTCTTGCTGCTGTCGATGGCCGCCACCGAGACGACCGAAGAATACGAAGCAGGATAACTGTACGCGGTCGTTCCACTATTGCCCGCTGCGGCAATGAGCAACACGCCCTGGTTGTAGAGATCGTCCATGCCCGCCTGCTCGGTCGTGCTGCTCGTAGCGCCACCGAGACTCATGCTGATCACCTTGCAGCCTTTGCCCGCGGCCGCGCGGCAAGCCGTGAGCAAATCCGAGCTGTAAATCCAGTTACCGGTGTCGCCGAAGACCTTTACCATGTGGATGGATACGGTCCCGGGTGAGACGCCGACCACCCCGAGGTCGTTTTTCGCTGCAGCAATGGTGCCAACCACATGCGTGCCGTGGGAGAGATAATCGCGATACCAGGTGCGCTGATCGGTAGCACCAAAGTCAGGTTCACCGGTGATGGATACGGCGGCCAAGTCTTCGTGATTTTTAAAGACGCCGGAATCGACGACGCCGACCTTGATGCCCTTAGCGGCGGGAACGGCGGAAATTGCGGTGTTGGTGGCGAGGTTCGTCGCCTGCACCATATTGATGCCGTAAGGCACATCCTCGGCCAAAAACCCGCGCACCGGATCACTCTCGACCAAGACGATCGAGGGATTGCGTTCGAGCGCGACCCGCGCCTGCTCGGGCATCGAGGCGGCGACGGCATTGAGATTATCGAACTGGTGAATGGTCGTCGCCCCGGCTTGCCTTAGTGCTGCCTGAGCGGCGCCCTTCTGGCCGAGGGCATATTGAACATACAACCGGACGTCCGCCGCAGACAAAAGCAGCGGAGCAAAAGTCGTAACAAAAAGCGCGAGAAGCCGCACGGGGCGAAACGTCGTAATCATGGTTGGTAGGAAAGTTTTGAGTCGCTAACTGGAGACGTCCGGCAACGCGGAACTTCTCCAAGGAGCAGGTTTCTTTTCGCAAGTCTGCTGCGATGTGTCGAGGTGCGATTTTCGGGCCGGTTCACCCCCGCCGGCCATTCGGAAGGCGGGCACAGCAGCTGAACTAATCCCTCGTCGCTTCCCTCTACGCGTTCTCGGCTACTACTGCGCCGGGGCGAGGCCGGGTGTTGCTCCTGAAATCCTAGCGCGTTGCTTCCGGACCGACGGGGGCGGGCAGCTCGATCCAGAAGGTGCTGCCGACGCCCACCTCGGACTCCACGCCGATTTGACCGCCCATCCGCTCCATCGCCTTGCGCACGATTGCGAGCCCGACGCCGGTGCCGTCGTAATTCGAAGACAAACGCTCGAACATGGCCCATACCCGGTCGCGATGTTGGGGAGCGATTCCGACGCCGTTGTCCTCCACGTTGAGGCGAACGCGGTCCGGCTCGGATTCCGCCCGAATGGTCACGACGGGAGGAACGCCGGGCCGGGAAAACTTGATCGCGTTTGCCACGAGATTGGCGAGGCACTGCTGCAGGGCGACCCTGCTCGCACGCACTTTGGGAAAGGGGCCAACCACATGAATCGTGGCGGCCGGGGTTGCCACCAGGTTCGCCTCGACGATTTCCTGGATAAGGGGGTGAGGATCGAGCACCTCAATATAAAGTTCTCCGCGGCTCATCTGGCTGTATTTGAGCAGATCGGTAATCAGCGCATTCATCCGCTGGGCGGCGCGCACCATCCGATTGAGGAGGGCCTTGGCTTCACCCGGCAGCGTCGCGCCGTGGTCGGTGACGAGGAGCTCGCCAAACCCGATAATTGTGCGCAACGGCGTTCTGAGATCGTGGGAAACGCTGTAAGAAAATGCCCCGAGCTCATCGACCACCTCCTGCAACTGTGCCGTGCGCTGGGCAACGACGCTTTCGAGTTCCTCCTTGTGTTTCGCGAGCAGTTCGCGGGCGTCGCGTAGCGCGCTGACATCCGTATACGTGCCAAACCAGCGGCGGATTGTCCCATTGGGATACTTCACGGGGACGACGCGGGCCAGGAATGATCGAAATTGCCCGTCCGCACCCCGCAACGGGAGCTCCATCTCAAACGAGTCGCCGCTCTGCAGGGCCGCCCGCCACCGCTCCACCACCTGCGGGAGCATCGCGGCATCGTGCAGCGATCGCCAGCCCCAGCCCGCCATCTGCTCCCGGGGTATGCCCGTATATTCGTACCAGCGGCGGTTGTACCATGTGACTGATCCGTCAGGCTCGGCCCAAAATGCCAGGTTCGGCATCGATTCGGCGAGCGTTCGGAACTGCTCCTCGCTCTCCCGCGCCGCTTGCTCTGCTTTTTTCCTCGATGATACATCGATTACAAAAGCGATGCCGTCCTGGCGCCGTTCATCCAGCATCACCGCACCGATCAGAATGGGAATGTGTCCCCCGTCCTTTCGGATGTATTCCTTCTCGTAGGGCGTATCGATCCCGGTTGCCCGCAGTTCGGCTAACGCGTGCTCATCGGCGGCGGCGTACGCTGCGGGAGTCATCTCAGTCCATTTCACCTTGCCGGTTACGAGTTCATCCCGCGTATACCCCATCATCTCGAGGAAACGATCGTTGGCGTCCGTAATCGCGCCGTTCATGTTCCAGTAGATCGCCCCGAGCAGCGGCGACTCGAAGAATGCCCGCAGGCGCCGCTGGTGATCCTTCAGTGCCTTCTCCGCTTTGACCTGCTGCGTGATCTCCCGAATGGTAATCAATCCCAGGACGAGCTTTCCAAGTGGCCGGAACCTGCTCGTGCGAGAGCATGCCCTCGGGCCCCGGCCCAAAACCGTGGATGCGGAGCGAAGCCGGATTCTGGTAAATCACAGTCACAATCTTCAACTCCGATATCTCTCCCTTCCGGCGCAGGGCGACGCGCAACCCCCTAAAAACCCATAGGGCGCTTACCGGAGGGGGAGTCGGTAATTCTCACGTGCGGGCCGGCGAGTTCTTGCGCGTCGCCCTGCCTGACGAGTCGCAGGAACAGCACTTCCGCGAGTGTCCCGCAGTCCACATCAAACACTGTCTTCGCGCGGCATTTCTCCACCCCAATCCCGACGTGCATCAATTGTCGGCCATAGTTGAGATCCTGCCAGGGCAGGCAGGCAATCAGGTAGGTTCCTCCGGCCGTGTGTCTCTCTTCCCCCAGATCCAGGGTAAACCGGAGGGCGAAAAACTCGGCCATGAGGGGCAACGGCCGGCACAGCCTGAACGTCCGTCTGGCGCGGCACGAACACGCGGCGTAACTGAAATCATCATGGCCCACGCTTCTCCGTTACGGACGACGGGTGCGCCGTCAAGTGTGCAAAAGAACACTTAATCAGATTCCGAGACCCCCGTGCAGCGCAACGAGGCGAACCCGCGTCCGCGAAGCGCGGACGTCAGGGTTTGGCCATCACGCGGCAGATGGTTCGCCCGCCCAAGTAGCGGGCCGGAGGAGCCGTAAACATGCATTGAACTGCCGCGGCTCCCGGGTGAGCGTGGGCGAATGGCTTTCTTTCCCGCCCACGTTCCCGCGCCGTTGCCGGCTTTGAATTTCCTGCGCCGGAATCTGTTCCCCCGCTGGCGCGCGGCCGTGATTCTGTGGCTGGGGATGGTGGCCCTGCAGGTGGCATCTCCCGCGCCGATGCGCGCGGCGGAACCTTATTTCTTCATTCAACTCACCGACCCCCAGTTCGGCTTCATGGCGGCCAACGCGAACTTCGAACAGGAGACTGCCAACTTCGAATTTGCGGTCGCCACCGTCAATCGCCTGCGGCCCGCCTTTGTCGTCATCACCGGCGATCTCGTACATCTCCCCGGCGACCCCGCGCAAATCGCCGAGTACCGCCGCATTGCCGCGAAGATCGATCGCGCGATTCCGGTTTATGAAGTCGCGGGTAATCACGACGTGGAGAATGTCCCCACGCCCGAGACGCTCCGGAAGTACACCCAACTCTTCGGGCCGGATCACTACACGTTTCGTCACCAGGGGCTGGTGGGCATCGTGCTCAACTCGTGCCTCATTCATTCGCCGCAGCAGACGCCGGAACAAATGGCCGGGCAGGAGCGCTGGCTGAAAGCGGAACTGGAAAAGGCGAAGGCCGAACGCGCGCAACACATCGTCGTGTTTCAACATCACTCCTGGTTTCTCAAAACCGCCGACGAGCCGGACAGCTATTCGAACATTCCGCTGGAACGCCGCGCCACCTACCTGGCGTTGTTCCGGAACTACGGCGTGAAGTACCTCTTCAGCGGACACTATCACCGAAACGCGATTGCGCGCGTCGGCGACATTGAGGCGGTCACCACCGGACCTGTGGGCAAGCCGCTCGGGCCGGCCGACGAACGCCGGTCCGGGTTGCGGGTGGCGATCGTTCGCGACAACCGCATTGAGCACGAATTCCACGACTTTAGCCGGCTGCCGAATCGGATCGAACTGGCGCCGCCCCCGCCGAAGAAGACCGCGCGCTGAGCGACGAGCGCAGGCCAGCGAAGAGCATGCGTCCGTGGAAAACGGCTCGCGTCAACGGACCTTTGTTTGGTCGTTCACTGGGCCGCTGGCCCGCCTCGTCCACGTCAACGCGCAGGAGACCTCCCCCGTTCCGGCGCGCCTGGGCAGTCGCGGCGGACAATCCGGAAAACGACGACACCGTGGTCGCCATTCATGAAGCCTTGGAAAAGTTTGCCGCGCTGGATTCGAAGAAAGCGGAGCTCGTTAAGCTGCGTTATTTCGCCGGGCTGACGATCGAGGAATGCGGACACGCGCTCGGCGTCTCGGAGCCCACCGCCAAACGATGGTGGGCTTACGCTCGCGCCTGGCTGCTGGAAGAAATCAAACAACACCGGTAATCGCCCCCACGCCACAGCCAGCAGGTGGTCTGCCATGGCCGACTCGCCGCGTTCGATTTGCTGCAGGATGACCGTGAC
>JBEENF010000283.1:0-5372 GCA_041192325.1 Verrucomicrobiota bacterium | reverse complement strand
TTTCGTGATCGCCGCAGCCGACCGGCGGGCTGCCCCCACAACGCGGGATGTCAGTTCGACCAGCGAGGCGCAATCCTGTGGCGGCAACAGCGAGGCGGCGTCGCGCCAGGCCGCGCGCGGCGTCGCGCCTTTGCCGAGCGTCAGCCCAGCCCCGGCGATGATGAAGCGGCGGCTGTCAGCCACGCGCCGACAGGTGGCGGTTTTGTAGCGCGCCACAACGCGCTTTTTGGGAGTTGGTTTCATGGCTATTTCTCCAGAATGGAAATTTGCACGCCGGGCGTGCCGATCGCGTAACGCTTGTACAGGTGTTCCGACGTGATTAGGGAGTCGTCCCGGTAGATGATCGCGGTCAGCGCGTCCTCGACGCCGCGCGCCAGCTTGAGCACGTCCGGTTTTCCGGTGGGAAATTCCGGCGCGTTATCCCGCAGTTCGCTCGCGCGCTTGCCGGTGCGGAAATGTCCCTTGGGGCGCGGCATGTAAAATGTGAACGTCACGGCGAGCGGGCAATCCAGCGGGGGGCCGCTGTACGCCTCCAAGGCCGCGTGGCGCACGTCGGTTTTCCAGTCCTTCGCGTTTGGGTTCGCGTCCGTGATGATGACGCGCTTCAATTTTGGAATGTAAAATCCGCGCTTCGAGCCACTCGGCTTGGGGAGCCCGGAAACGAAAAAATCAATGGCGGGGGTCATAAAATCTCAGTCTGTTCCATCACTTGCTCGCTTACGATGGGCAGCAGGGCTTGGTCGGCCTCGCGCCGGATGCGGGCGACGGCGGTGGCAAAGTGTTTCGGGTCTTTCTCAATGCCGATGAAGTTGCGCCCGGTGCGCAGGCAGGCAATGCCGGTCGTGCCGCTGCCCATAAAACAATCACACACTGTTTCTCCCGGTCGGGTGTGAAGTCCAATGAAGTGCGCAGCGAGTTCAATCGGCTTCTCCGTCGGATGTTGGTCCGCCCGTGGAATAATTTTTGATATGCCGCGATAGCCGGGGCGAATTATGTTCTCAATCGTTTGCGTCTCATCAAACCATCGGCACGCCGCGCCCGGTTTCTCTCCCACAAGGATCGTTTCGTAACTGCGACGATAATGCCACCCCATTCCAATGGCCCCCTTGTCCCACACCACCATTTGCTTGAAATTGAAAACCTCGTCAAGCCAAAGCGACCACCTCGCAAATTGAGGGTCGGGTCCGCCGCCGCCGCCGCAGCAGCAGCAGCAGCAGCCAGGCGAAAGTCTGTCGAACAGGAGCGGGAGAACTTGGCGAAACAAATCGTTCGCCTCCACACCATCGTTTGCAATCGGCCTTGCCACGGATGACGCCGTTTCTTTTTTGCCTAAGGCCTTTTCCCTGTTGTGAATCAAATCACCGTTGTTGTTGTTGTGACCGTAAGGTGGATCGGTGAAAACAAAATCAAATCCCGTCAGCCCCGGCAACACGTCGAGACAATCCGCGCAATACAGCGCGGCGGAACAGCCGCCCCGCGTGATGGTGATGGGTTCGCTCATTTCAGTCGTTTGGCTTTTTCTTCCCGCAGCGCGTCAATAAACGCCACCGTCGCGACCGCATACCGGCGGGCGCGGGTGCGGCTCCAGTTCTTTCCGCTGGCGATGTCGCGCAGGCAGTCGAGGGCCAGATCACGTTCGCAGACGGCGGATTGTTCGCGTGGGCTGGGAACGTAAGGTTTGCGTTTCACACCGCCTCCTCTTTGACGCGCAACGCCAGTCGCCATTTGCGGTTGTACGCGGTGTGCTGCTCTTTCCGCCCCGGCTGTTTCCGCCGCCACGCCTGATAAGCGTTGTCGTACTCGACGCCGTGCAGCCCGGCAAACTCCGGGTGTTTCGGGTACGGCCGCGCCGCGTTGCGCGCCGGTCCCGGACTGGCTGGCGCAGGCGGCGCGGCGTGCAAATAGGCGGCGATGGTTTCGCGGGATGGTAGGTCAATGGTTCTCATTTTAATTCGTCATTCCCCTGCTAGGTTGTTTTGTCATAGTCAGGTTGGTTTTAATTCGGCAAATTGGCCGCGTCCCTTTGCCGTCCGAGTTCCTCCCGCTCGAATTGATCTACAGCGGCGGCGAATTGCAGCGCCAGTTCCGCGCCCTCAAGCGCTGCTATGTGGATCACTTCGGGCATCACGCCCGGCGTGGTCCGGCTCAGTCGTAGCGCGGCGGCGGCGAGCGCGGATTTGAGTTGGTCGGGAGTCATTTGCGCCTCCCCGACCATTGCCATTGCGCGAAGCCGTGCTTTTTCCGCGAGATGTTGAGGTCCCTGGCGGCGCGGGCGCTCATGTGAATTTTATTGATCCTCCGGGTGCCATCCAGCAGGTAGTAGAGGCCATCGCCGCCGTATTGCCCCGGCTGTTTTAGTTGTGGTTTTTTCATTTGCGTTTCGTCCTCACGGTTTTCTTGACGACGATGAAATATGGCCGCGTCCATTCGCGGCCCCAGATCGCATCACACGTCCGCCGCGTGTGGTAACGAGTCGGCCAGTGCTCGCGGTAACGCGGATTGACGGTGACGTATCCCGCTTCGACAAGCGCCCAGCCTTTGAACGGAGATTTTGTTTTCATAAATTTATTCGTTGTTGTGCGGGCTGCGGGCCGCGGCCTCCGACGGCTCTTCCCGGCGCGCCCGCTTGCGCCAGGCGTAATTGCGGCGCAACTCCCGCGCCTTGATCGCGATGGCCGCGAACCGCTGACAGTTCGGACAGCAGTTCAGCGTGTCAAAAAACTCAAATTCGCAGTCCGGGCATTTCATTGCGGCACTTTCAGAAAATCGGAGCACACCTTAGCGTGATTCATAACCATCCGCTCGTTTTTGGTGATCTCGATAAGCGCGAGGATGAAAGTCTGCGCTCCGTAGCGCGCAATCCCGTTGGCGATGATGGCGTTCAAATGCCGCAGGTTCGCTGTGGACGTGAGCCGGAACACATTCTTGCGGAACGATTGAAGCTCGATGTGAATGTCGCGGTGGCACCGATCGCACAGCACAATCAGGTCGGCGTCATCATGCTCCCAAAGGAATTTTCCGCTCTCGTAAAACGTGTGGTGGGTTTGCAGGTGATCCGTGCTCTTGCAAAATTCACACATCCCGCGAACGTCCCGAATCCGCTTTGACAGTTTCGCCCAGCGTTCGTCGGCGTATTGGCCTTGGAACGTCATGCGGTTTATGATTTCTGATGCGCTTTTGGTGCTCATGCCATGTTGCTCAGTTGGGTGGTGAGTTGCTTGATCTCGCGCTTGATGGCGAAAAATTCCTGCCTTTTGGCGTTGTCGGACCACACCGCGTCAATGGCCGTGTCGGAGCAGAACTTGGTGCGGATGCCGGCGGCGGTGGTTTCCTTGGCTTGGATGATGGTTTTCAAGTCCATCGGGCTTTTGGCGCGTTCGCCGTTGGGTTCAACCTTTCTGACTATTTTCTTGGCGGGACGGCCTTGTGCCTCCCACTGGATTTTGACCCGCTGGAGCACGCTCTGCCATTTACAAATTCTGCGGCCTTGATAGTCCAGCCATCCGCCGCCCTCCATTTCGTGAAACCAGTCCTCCGCCTTCCACTCCGGGACTCCGATCTTGTCCGCTACCGCTTTCACACTTGGCCAGTCAGGGATTTCCGGGAACGCCGCCTCTCTCTCTCCAGCTTTGGGCTCCTCTACTCTTATCTCCTCTCCTCTCCTCTCCTCTATGTGTGATTCACTGTGATTCACTGTGAGACTGCGTGATTCACGCCGTTTCTCCCAATATCCCCGTGATTTACGGGCCAGATAGTCGTCCTGTTTCTCGTTCCACTTGAGCACGGTGAGGGTGCCGTCGCGGATGGTGACATACCGAATTTCACACAGGATGTTCACCGCTCCGTTGACTTTGGGGATGGATATTTTCAAGCGGTCGCTGAACCCAAAAAGTTCTTGCTCGTCTTTCCCCCACGGGAACGAGTCCTTACGGTGGCGGCAGCACTCCATCAAAACGGCGGTCCACACCGGCCAGACTTCCGGGAGCTTGGAGAGAGCAAACTTCATCCGCGTCTCGTCGAGGTCGGTTTCGTAGATTTTGAACCAGTTTGCCATTGTTGCTTTCAAGCACTCAAAGCCATCGCCGCGCCGGTGAGAATCTCGACTTGGGCAGAACCCAAGATTTGAAGGGTCGTCGCGGCGACGGGTCTGAATGTTCGTGTTGTTTTCATTCGAGTAACAGGGTTCTCACGCCCCGGACGGCTCTCGCCAACGTGTTGACTTTATCAGGACCCCGGCGCGATGCAACAACTATTTTCATTCGGCGACCCTGAATTTTCTGCACCGCTCAAACAAATCCGTTTTTCACCATGTGTCTCCAAATCGCGTCAGTGTCCGCGCCATTCATCCATTCCGGGGTGCTTGCCGGCGTCCGGTCATTGTCGCGGAACCAAAGCTGGCTGTTTTGGCCGCACCCGCAGTGTTCGTCACAGTAGGTCAACCCGAACTTTTCGGCGATGAGACTCCGCCAGTTGCGCGGCAGGCCCGTTGGGTTTTTTGTCGTTGTCATATTTTCGTTTTCCAAAGTCGCCCGCCGCGCCGCTGGCCAAAAGTCCCACAACAGGTGGGAGGAAAAACGACCAGCGACGGACGGGCGGTAAGGTGTTCAAAGTTTTTCCAAAGGTGCGTTGGGCGGCTTTAGCTCAGTCTCGAAAGCTGATTAATCTTCGCCGCCACTTCGCGGCCCTTGTCGGTGATCCGCATGGCGAAGTTCTCACTGGTCGCCAGTCCTCCCGAACAGAGGAACACCTTCAGCGTTTGCCACTTGGAAAGGTCGGCCCCAATTCCAATATAGAGCATTGACTCTGGAGCATAGGGAACTTCAGCCAGCATCGTGAGAATTGCGCAGAGGTATTTATTGATTTCAGTCTTTGTCATTTTTGTTTTCCGTTTCGTTTTTCGTTTCAGGCTGCGGAAACATTCCGCTTTACCTGTCATCAATCTAACAGAGCACGCTCTGAGATCAAGCGAATAGTGAAGAAAAGTTACGATTTATTGCATCGCACCTGCATTGCCGCATCGCATTGCACGCAACGCACCTGCATCGCCAGCGCAACCAGATTCATCCTTGACTCTCTCACCATCAGAGCGTAGTCTGTGCGCGTGACTATTCGCCAACACTGCCGCCGCATCGCCACCAAAGGGGGCTCCGCAAACACTCCCTCCCAGCGAGCAACCCGCGCCGCCAACCTCGCCTGCGCCCGTGCCGCCAAGCGCGCCAAGCACGCCCAAATGCCCCAGGACGCGACGCAACATCCAAAGCCACTATGAGCCGAGCCGCCGAAACAAACGCCGCCACGGGGCAGCGAGAGGCCAAGGCGGGGGCATTAAAGGAATCTTTTTTGTGACTCCCGGACTCAAGGTTTTTGACCAT
>JBEENF010000282.1:0-5377 GCA_041192325.1 Verrucomicrobiota bacterium | reverse complement strand
TACTACGAAAAATTTTATTTCACGCCCGGCGACACCGGCTTCAGGGCTTGGGAGACCAAGTTCGGGAAAATTGGGGTGCTGATCTGCTGGGATCAATGGTACCCTGAAGGGGCGCGACTAACGGCGATGCAAGGGGCGGAGATTTTATTTTACCCCACCGCGATCGGCTGGCATCCCGGGGAGAAGGACGAGCACGGCGTCAACCAGCATGGCGCTTGGGAAACGATCCAGCGCAGCCATGCGGTGGCGAATGGCTGCTATGTTGCTGCGACAAATCGCATTGGGTTGGAGCAACCCGAAGGTGGAGACGGCATCGAGTTCTGGGGCCAAAGTTTCGTGGCGGGCACCAGCGGTCAAATTTTGGCCAAGGCGAGTCCCAACAAGGAAGAAGTGCTCATTGTGCCGCTCGATCTGAGCAAGGTGGATGTTACCCGCACGCACTGGCCATTTCTGCGTGACCGGCGCATCGATGCCTATAGCGAGCTTACGAAGAGGTTCATCGACTAAAATCGCCTAATGCGGCCCCCGCGTTCCGCTCCCGCGAGACGCCCGACCACGCATGAAGAAGTCGAGATCAACCTCCCAGACCACGCGGCGTGCCATGTCGCCCAAGATTTCCTCCGGCCACCCGGTCACGCCGGCTGCGCTCGGGTTTCGAATGCCGGCCGAATGGGAACCGCAGGACGCGATTTGGCTTTCGTGGCCGCACAAGGCCTCGTCGTGGCCCGGACAATTCCGACCGGTGCCACACACGTTCGCCAAAATTGTAGCCGAGATTAGTCGGTTCCAAAAAGTGCGAATCAATGCTGCCGCCACTCTGCAAACGCGGGCAAAACGCCTTTGCGGCGCCGCCGGCGCGGACATGTCGCGAGTTACGTTCTACAATCATGCGACCAACGATGCGTGGTGTCGTGATCATGGGCCCATCTTTGTCAAAAACGACCGCACTGGAGAAGTCGCGCTTACCGATTGGCGCTATAACGCATGGGGTGACAAATATCCGCCGTACGATCTCGACAACAAGATACCACCGAGCATCGGTCGGAAACTCAAGTTGCGCAGATTCGAGAACGACATGGTGCTCGAAGGTGGTTCCATCGAGGTCAACGGGCAGGGGATGCTTCTCACGAGCGAGCAATGCCTGCTCAACCGGAAC
Organism: Verrucomicrobiota bacterium; assembly: GCA_041192325.1. GTDB lineage: Bacteria > Verrucomicrobiota > Verrucomicrobiia > Opitutales > Opitutaceae > ER46. Next base: position 4,221 of record JBEENF010000282.1, on the reverse strand, counting down.
CGTAATCCGCACCTAACGCGTGACCAGATCGAGCGGAACTTGCGCGAATTTCTCGGGGTGAAGAAAATTTTGTGGGTGGGGGACGGGATCCTAGGTGACGACACCGACGGCCACATTGATGACATCACCCGCTTCTACAAACCCGATGGGTTTATCACGGCGGTCGAGCCAAACCGCCGTGATCCGAACCACCGCATTCTCGCGGATAACTTGGAGCGACTGCAGAATTTCCGCACGGAGGGCGGAAAGAAATTCACCATTGTCACCCTGCCGATGCCGAAGCCGTTCTCCTTCGATGGTCAACGTGTGCCGGCGAGCTACGCGAATTTTCTCGTGATCAATGGCGCGGTATTGTTACCCACCTTCCGGCAAAAGCGCCGTGACGCGGAAGCGTGCGAGATCATCAGTGGATGCTTTCCTGAACGTGAAGTGATTCCCGTCGATTGTTATCACCTGATTTGGGGCTTGGGGACGTTGCACTGCATTTCGCAACAGCAACCCGCCGCCATTAAAGTTTTGGCGCGGCAAGGCCGTCGAAACCAAGCCGGGTAAGACGGAGACGGCGGGCGATCATGGCGCACCGGCATTCTGAATAAGCGGCATCGAAGCGGGATGACGGGGAGCAGCGACCCTGTTTTTTCTGAGCCGGGTAGGTTTCGTGTGTCAGTAAACGTAATCTGGACTTTTCCCTGCAATCGAACCGCCGCGAGTTCCGCTGGCATGGACATTCGGTTGAAGGTGTATTGATTTCATAATCCACATCATGCGCGGTCTATTTTTCTATCTTTGCCTTTTGCTGTCCTTTAATTCGTCGGTGCGCGCGGACGCGGCCCCGCGGCCCTCCGAGGCGCAGTATGAAACGCGGAGCGACCATCACCGGGACGGCATTGGTAAATTCTATTTTGGACGGGAGATCGCCCACGTCATGGGCCACCAGGGTGCGGGTTGGCTGGAACGACCCACGCGTGAATCGGAGGAACGCACCGATCTTTTGTTGGAAGCGCTCGAAATCAAACCCGGCGAAGTCGTGGCGGATATTGGCGCAGGCAGCGGCTATTTCTCGTGGCGCATGGCCCGCCGTGTCGGGGAAAAAGGGAAGGTTTTTGCCGTCGATATTCAGCAGGAAATGTTGGACCTCCTGATGGCCAACATGCAGCGGCGCCAGGTTGCCGGCATTGTCCAGCCGGTCCTCGGCACCGTGCAGGACCCGAAACTCCCGGCAGCTTCGGTCGACCTCATGCTACTCGTCGATGTTTACCACGAATTCGATTTTCCCTTTGAGATGACGCGGGCAATGATTGCGGGATTAAAGCCGGGAGGTCGGCTGGTGTTCGTGGAATATCGCGGCGAGGATCCGGAAGTGCCCATCAAACCTCTTCACAAAATGACGGTCGCACAGGTGCGCAAGGAAATGGCGGTTCATTCGCTTAAGTTTGACCGAAACGTCCGTATCCTGCCGCAGCAGCACATCATCATTTTCCGAAAAAATTGAACCTGTTAGTGCTGGACTAGAGCTCTAGTGCGCGGGTGGAGGGCTGCCGGACATCCCTAACGGGCCCATGGTGGTAACTGTGGGTTCTCGTTCGTGTCCTTTGTATTGTGACTTTCGAATCATGGATCCTGGCCATCAGCGGTCTGCTCCTGTTGATCGGTTTCGGCGCGGTGTATGTCAGTCGTCTGCCCTTCACGACGACGATCGTTTGCCTCGGAATCGGCGCGTTGTTGGGTCCGGCCGGCTGGGCGGTGCTTAACGTCGATCCGCTGGTAAACGTGGAACTGTTCCACCGCGCTGCGGAAGTGACGGTGGTGATTTCGCTTTTTAGCGTAGGTCTGAAATTAGGTCTTCCCTGGCGCGACAAGCGGTGGATACCTGCGCTTCTTTTGGCGTTCGTTTCGATGGGCTTGACGGTGGGATTCATCACGGTGGTCGGGGTGAGTCTTCTGGGATTACCGCTCGGTGGCGCGGTATTGTTGGGCGCGATCCTCGCTCCCACCGATCCAGTGCTCGCGTCAGATGTTCAGCTCGAGCATTCGGGAGATCGCAACGAACTGCGACTCGCGTTGAGCGGCGAAGCAGGATTCAACGATGGGACTGCGTTCCCGTTTGTGATGCTCGGGCTGGGATGGCTGGGGCTGCATGATCTCGGCGCGGGCGGTTGGCGATGGTGGTCCCTGGACGTCGCATGGGCCATCGTGTGTGGTCTCGGGATTGGCGCTGCTCTGGGTTACCTCACCGGGAGGTTGATCCTTGTTCACCGCCGCCGCGAGCCGGAGGCCGCTTCTTTGCACGAGTACCTGCTGTTGGGCTTGATCGGATTGGCTTATGGCGCGGCCGTGAAATTGCATGCCTACGGTTTTCTGGCCGTGTTTGCCGCTGGAGTGGCGGTCCGCGCGGGGGAGCGTAGTTGCGGCCGATTTGAGCCGGAGCAGCCGGCCAGGTTGCTCGCGCCCCGAACAGACCAGTTAAAGACAACCGAGACTGCGATCGCTCCGGCAGTGATGGCGGGAGCCATGTTGTCGTTTAACGAGCAGCTGGAGCGCATCGTGGAAGTCGGCATGGTGCTTCTCGTCGGAGCGGCGCTGGCGGTGCTCACGCCTGTGGCGGAAGCCGTCTGGTTCGTGCCGGTTCTTTTCTTCGCGATCCGCCCCTTCGCGGTGCTGCCGGTTTGGTTCACCCGACGTTTCACGCCGAAGCAGTTTGCTGGCGTGGCGTGGTTCGGGATTCGCGGAATCGGATCAATCTACTACCTGATGTATGCCATCGATCGCGGCTTGGCTCCCGAGCTCGCCCGCACCTTGACTTCACTCACGTTCATCGTGGTCGGCGCATCCATTTTGGCCCACGGCGTATCAGTCACGCCCTTGATGCGTCTTTTGCAAAAAAGAACCAGGTGATTGCGCGGGCGTAGATAGGCTGACGCTCCCCGCCCGGAAATCACCTGTTGTCAGGTGTTGCTGGTACGGGTCGAGACTTCGATAACGTCGTGTGGGGCGGCTTCTTTCTGGCCCGCCGGACTCACCCGAATGTACCGCGCTTTGGCCCGTAGTTCCGGCAGTTTCGCGGCGCCAAGGTACCCCATGCCACTCTGCAGGCCGCCGATCAGATTGGCGAGCACATCGTCCACGGAGCCTGAAACCTCCTTGAGGGCTTCGATGCCTTCGGCGGCCACTTTGCGCGTGTTGTCGTTCTTGTCGTGACCGTACCGCGCGGCGCTGCCGGCTTTCATTGCGCTGAGGCTCCCCATGCCGCGGTACTGTTTATAAACCTTGCCGCTAATCTCCATGATTTCGCCCGGCGCTTCACGACACCCCGCGAGCAATCCCCCTAAAATAACAGCATCCGAAAGCGTGAGAGCTTTGACGATGTCGCCGCTTTTGGTGATGCCCCCATCCGCCAGGATTTTGACTCCAGACTTTCGAGCCGCGCGGCCGGCCACGTGTAGGGCGGTAAGTTGTGGAATTCCGACCCCGGCCACCATGCGGGTGGTGCAAATCGAGCCTGGACCCTGGCCAACCTTGACGGCGTTGGCCCCTGCATCGGCGAGAAACTCGACACCACCCGCGCTGGTAACGTTGCCCGCGATAATGGTGAGATCCTTGAATGCCCCGCGGACGAGCTTTACCACGTCGCCCACGCCCGCGCTGTGACCGTGTGCAGTGGAAACAGCGATACAGTCGACGTGCTCCGCGACTAGATTCTCGATGTGATCGACCAGCCGCTCGCGATCGAGGCGGCCATCTGGCTTTCGAACCGGAGCCAGCGCCGCTCCGACAACGAGGCGGAAGTCCTGGTCGCGGGCCGGTTTCCGGCGGGATTTGGATTCCGCGGTGATGCGTTCCACGTCGGACGCCGTAATCAGGCCGTGCAGGCGATCGGCCTCGTCGACCACCAGCATCTTGTTAATGCCCACGTTGGCCGTGAAGAAACGATCGGCGGCTTTGATGGGATCCTTGGCGGTTGTCTTCTTGTTTTCCGTAATGAGATGGGCGCGAGGCGTCATTACCTCGCTCACCTTTTTCGTCTTATAACGGTCCTTCACGACGTTACCGGAAAGAAGACCGGCCAGTTTGCCCGCGGAATCCACGACGGGAAACGTGGAGAATGCGAAGCGCTTTGTTTCGATCATCGCCAGCAAATCGCCGATGAGTTGGTCAGGAGTGACTGTAATCGGGTCTTGAATCAGCCCATGGATGTGACGTTTGACCCGCGCGACTTCCTTT
>JBEENF010000281.1:0-5390 GCA_041192325.1 Verrucomicrobiota bacterium | reverse complement strand
TATTCAGCGGGGCAGTCGCGGCGGCAAATCCCGGCCGGCTCGCGGTCATCATCGCCAACCACGCCAGCATCAACGCGCGGCACACGGGACAGAATGAGATCATACCAAGGGCACCTTTCGGGGTTTCGCGACCTACAGGAGTTTCGCGCCGCCGACACAAACGTTCGGGCCGCACAGGGTCAAGGACACGGGCGGCGATCTCCGCACTGCGTCATAACACCGCGCGTCCCTTCCCGCGGGTCGGTCCTGCCAAGGTGCATGCCACCGTGGTCCGCACAAAAGCCGCTTTGCGCTTCTCCTGCTTTCCGCTAGCTTCGCCTCTCCAATGTCCGCCGACCTCTCCGAGCTGTACCAGCAAGTTATCCTCGATCACAACAAGCGCCCGCGCAACCGGCGCAAGTTGCCCACCGCCAACCGCGTGGCTCATGGCGATAATCCATCGTGTGGCGATCAATGCAGCGTCTACCTGGAGCTCGATGGCGGACGAATCAAAGACATCTCGTTTGATGGCTCGGGATGCGCCATTTCCCAAGCCAGCTCGTCGCTCATGACCACGCAGCTCAAGGGCAAGACAACGGCCGAAGCCGAGACGCTCTTTCAGCAATTTCACGACATCGTCACCACGGGCAATGCGCCCGAGGAAATCAGCGATCTGGGCGCGTTTGCGGGCGTCCACACCTTTCCCGCGCGGATCAAATGCGCCACCTTGGGCTGGCACGCGGCCTTGAACGCACTCCACGGCGATCCCGCCACCACGACCACCGAGAGCCATCTCGATTGAGCGGACCGGTCGATTTCCGAGCGCCCCGCCGCGGTAAAGGGGTCTTTCGCCCACTGCTGGTCTCCGCCAAACCTTCCATCGCCGCTGTCGGCGACAAATCAGACTCTCTGCCATGAATTCCCCCCTCCTCTCCCGCGCCAGCGCATCGCCCTCCGCCGACGCGGCTCCGCGTGGCGCCGCGCAAAGCCCTTCCTGGGCCACGGTGCGCAACGACTTTCCCGCGCTGCATCAACAGGTGAACGGCAAGCCGCTGGTCTACCTCGACAACGCCGCCACCGCCCAAAAACCGCGCATCGTCATCGACACGCTCACGCGTTTCTACGAACGCGACAACGCCAACGTTCATCGGGGACTGCACGCGCTTTCCAATCGCGCCACCGACGCGTTTGAAGGCGCGCGCACGCGCGTTGCCCGTTTCATCAACGCCGCAGACGCGGCGGAAATTATCTTCACCCGCGGCACGACCGAATCGATTAATCTGGTCGCGGCGAGCTGGGGCGGCGCCAATCTCAAGCGGGGCGATGTTATTCTTCTCACCGAGATGGAGCACCACTCCAACCTCGTCCCGTGGCAACTCATCGCGCAGCGCACCGGGGCGACCCTGCGATTTCTGCCGGTGCTGGGAGCAAACGTCGAAGGCGGGCTGGATCTCGCGCAGCTCGACGCGCACTTAACGCCCGAGGTGAAGATCTTCGCGTTCACCCACGTTTCGAACAGCACCGGAACCATCAACCCCGCGGGCGAACTTTGCGCCGCCGCGCGGGCCCGCGGCATCGTCACCCTAATCGACGGCGCGCAATCGATCGGCCACATGCCCGTCGACGTGCGCGCGCTCGGCTGCGACTTTTACGCCTTTTCCGGCCACAAGATGGCGGGCGTCACCGGCATTGGCGCGCTCTACGGTCGCCGCGCCCTGCTGGATGCAATGCCGCCCTATCAAGGCGGCGGCGGCATGATTTCCGTGGTGGAGTACCACGCGAGCAAATGGAAGCCGACGCCGGAACGCTTTGAGGCTGGCACGCCAAATTTCGCGGACGCCATCGCACTGGGCGCGGCATGCGATTATCTCGATGCATTGGGGCGGGAGGCGATCGCCCGCCACGATGGCGAACTCGCCACCCTGGCGTACGAACGACTCGCGACGCTGCCCGGCATCCGGCTGTTGGGTCCAACGGGGCCGCGCAGCGGGCTTGTGAGCTTCGCGTTTCCCGACGTGCATGCGCATGACATCGTCACGTTTGCCGACGAGGATGGCCTCGCCCTGCGCGGCGGACATCACTGCAACCAGCCATTGATGCGGAAGCTGGGACTGACCAGCACGACCCGGGCGAGCTTCTACGTCTACAACACCCCGGAGGAGATCGAGGTGCTCGTAACCAGCTTGCGACGAATCCTGAAATTCTTCGGCGGGGCCTGAGCCGGTCTCCGAAGCGTTAAAACCGCCCGGCTGCGGGGGTGCACAGAAAAAGGGGGCCCAGCAACGTCAGGATTGCACTGCCCGCCAGCATGACTTTCTTGGTCAACCTCATGCGTCCCTCCCCCCTCCCGCTTCGCCGTGCGCCATTCGCCGCCGCCATCCTATTGCTCACCGCCGCCTCCCTCCAGGCCCAGGCGGTGCGCACCGGCACCGTCGCTCAAAAATATGCCGAGCTGTGCGCCAGCTGCCATGGGGCGAACATGGAAGGCGGTCAGGCGCCGTCGATGCTCGACGACATTTGGATCAATGGCGGTGACGACGAGAGCCTCGCGCGCAGCATTCGAAATGGATTCCCCGAAAAGGGCATGCCCGCCTGGTCCGCCGCCCTCCCGGAAAAGGAAATCCGCGCCTTCGTAATCTACATGCGCGAGCAACGGGCCAAAGCGCAGCGCGAAAAGACCACCTTCGCCAAGCCAGCGGAATCAATCACGGTCAAAAGCGAGCTCCACGCCTATCAGCTCAACACCTGGGTGGGCGGCGCGTCGAATCCCCTCGTGGAGCCCTGGTCTCTCGCCTTCCTGCCGGGCAATCGCGCGCTGATCACGGAAAAGAAGGGCCGGCTGCTCCTCGTAGAGAACGGAAAAATCGTTCCGACGCCCATCACCGGAGCGCCCGAGGTGGATGCCACCAGCCAGGGTGGTCTCTACGACGTCGTGCCGCATCCCAATTTTGCGCGCAACGGCTGGATTTACTTCGCGTATGCCCACCCGCAAAAGGACGCCGAGGGCAAGACCCTCAGCCTCACCCGGATTATTCGCGGCAAATTGAAGGAGGGCGCTCTGGTTGATCAACAGACTATCTATCAGGGGGATCTGAAGCACTATCGCCCGGCGGGTGGCCCGCATTTCGGCGGTCGCATCGCGTTCGACCGGGACGGATTTCTCTATTTCAGCATTGGCGACCGCGGTCAGGGCCCGAACGCGCAAAGCTTGGAATGGCCAACGGGGAAAATTCACCGTGTGCTGGATGATGGCCGGGTTCCCAAGGATAACCCGTTCGTCAAAGAGCCGAACGCGCTGCCCACGATCTGGAGCTACGGTCACCGCAACCCGCAAGGCCTGGCGGTCAATCCCGCGAACGGCGACCTCTTTGATGCGGAGCATGGACCGCGTGGCGGGGACGAGCTCAACCGCGTGCTGCGCGGCGCGAATTATGGCTGGCCGGTGATCACTTACGGCATGAATTACGACGGCACCGCGATGACGGACATCACAGCGAAGGAAGGCATGGAACAACCGGTGACCTACTGGGTGCCGTCCATTGCCGTGTGCGGCATTAATTTCTACACCGGTTCGCTCTTTCCCAAATGGAAGAACCACCTGTTTGTCGCTTCGCTCGCGGCCCAGGAACTGCGGCGCATGGAAATTCAAAAGGGAAAAATCGTGCGCGAGGAAGTGCTCTTCAAGGACCTTGGGCGCATCCGCCATGTGATCGGCGGTCCGGACGGCGCCTTGTATGTGCTGCTGCCGGATCGCATCGCCCGCATGTCGCCGGCCCCGTGATACTCAAGGCGGGGGCTCCGCGCGACCCAGCTGACCCTGGGCCGCGCGGCGGGTGATTGGCCAAACCGCCCCAGCCACGCCGGTTGTCTTCGGTCCAGGCCTTCTTCTGTTCGGCCCCATGCAAGCGTTTCTTCTTTTTGCCCCGCTGTTTCTCGTCTTTGAGATCTGGCAACTGGTGATCTGCGAGCGTTACCTGGGGATAAAGCAAATTGCCCGCGGCGCGGATCCGCGCGCGCTGAACCTTGGCGAGACCACGGCCTTTTTTTGGACCAGCGCCATTGTGCTCTACTGGTTTTGGATGCTCCTGCTCCTCATGCTGCCCAATGCGCGCCTGCACGGGCTGGGTCTGCTCATGATCAGCGGGATCGGGTTTTCCCTCCGGCGCGGCGCGCCGCTCAAATCGATGCTGGTCATCCTTACGTTTGAAGGAGCCACCCGGATCGTGTTTCTCACCTGGCTGACGATCGTGGCCTGGCGGGGGCGCTAACCCCTTTTGCCCGCCACGCCGCCATCCGCGTCCTTCAGGAACGAAGCCGCCGGGTCTCCGATTTCGGAGCCGGCTCGGAAAAAGATTTCGCGAAAAACTCCTGCGCCGCGGTCATGAACTTCGCATACTTCGTGTAATCACCGGCCCAGGAGTTGGGCACATGCACGCGCTTGATCACTCCCGCGCCCACCTTGTCCGGGGCGGCGCCATCCGGCGACAGTTCGAGGGTAAACTTTGGGTCGTGAGTGTGGATCACGTAGTGCCGCGAGCCGTCCCGGCCCTCCCGCTCGACTCGCATGAACTGGGAAATATTCATCGCGTGGCCAAAAACTGCGCCAGCTTTCGCCACGGCACAACTCCGATTTCACGCCTTTGTCCTTGAGCCGTGCGCCGGGCGCCCGCAAAAACGAAATGCCGCCAGCTTGCCGGGCCGGCTTTTCCGCCGCCGTGGATTTTCCGCCGGAGCCGGTGTCGCCCCATGACGCCTCCCGATTCGACTCCGAAACTGCCACTGTGGATCTTCCTCGTGATCGACGCCGTGCTGCTGGCCGCGGCGCTCTTTATCGCGCAGGAGGCCGCCCGACCGCTCTCGAATTCCGCCATCATGGCCATCGTGGGTTGCGTGCTCACCGGGGCACTCAGCGTGATCATTCCATTGGTGATGCGCCTGGAACGCCAGAAGAACGAGATCCTCGAAGAGCGGCAGCGACAACTGGAAGCGCTGGCCGGCGCCCTCACTGCTTCGGCTGAGCAGATCAGCATCGCGGCCAGCGGCCTGCATCAAATCACCGAACTTGCGCAGAAAAACCTCCGTCACGCCGAACACCTGCCCCAGAAGCTCCAGGAAAAAATTGCCGAATTCAACGCACAGCTGGCCAATGCGACTGACGCGGAAAAGGAGGAACTCGAAAACGAGCTCGTCGCGCTCCGCACGAGCGAGAGCGAACGGCTGCAGGCGACCGCCGATAGTATTGCACGCACGGTCGGCGAGTTCGCGAAACTCGAAGCCGCCACGCAGCAGCACCTGATCTCCGCCAGTGACGCTTTGGGCAAACTCTCCGCCCACGCCGCCACGGCGCTCACCCGTGCGCAAGCGACGGCGGAGCAGGCCGTGAATCACGCCCGCGCGGAGGCGGTCCGCGG
>JBEENF010000280.1:0-5398 GCA_041192325.1 Verrucomicrobiota bacterium | reverse complement strand
ACGGCGCGTGGGGACGTCGTTGCGAGGCGGAAGCACGGGCACGCCGATGCGCCGCTTGTCGTCTGCGATAGTTTCGTGTCATCCTGCGAAGGTAGCTTGGCGGCGTCGGGGAAACTATCAGACGGCGGCAGTAGACGCGGCTGGGAACAACGCCCAACGAACATGGGCGATCCCCTGATGACCCGCCTGCCGCAGTTCATCAGGCTTTCTTTATTCGGCGTCCTCCATTAGTCACGCGGAGGATGAGCCCCAGACTCGAGGCGTGGCGGTGGTCACCCCAGACGTGGGTTCTGTCGTTCGCGGGCATGGCACGACGGCTGGTTGTGGGATGATGAGGCCGACATCCACGCGTACCGAGCTGCGCACTGTCGCTGGTTTGGTTCGCATCTGGGCCGATCCAGGCTACGGGAGTGACGTTGTTCTGTAACAAGGCGGGCGTGCATCGCTACGCGGGCGACCATTGGCCGGAACCCTGCGAGTTGGCTCGCGCACGGAAACCTCGGCATGATTCTGCAGCAGGGCGGGCGGTATGACGAAGCAATCGCGCACTACGAAACAAGGCGTCGGCCGCTCCCGTGGCTTCGAACTCAGCGCACTGCGCAATGATCTTTTCCGGGAACCCGCGAAGTAGGGTGCGCAGACGGTCAGAGGGGTGGGGTAAGACATGGTGGATACGAAACAGGCCGCCTTGTCTGAAACGAAAACGTATCAAGATATTTCGCGTAGTTTGGGCAACCTTGCTTTACGTGGGCCGGTCTCGCTGAATAGCGGCTCGGCCGCTCCTGATTTCCTGCCCATCAACGTTGTGCACTCTCCCCTGATCACCCCCGAGCCTTTACCCCCGCCCGCGCGAATCGGCATGGCGCTTGATGCCGTGGATACGCCCGCCTTGCTGTTGGATTTGGACCTCTTCGAGCGCAATCTCGCGGCATTGCCGCAATCGTTGGAAGGCTCGGGGGTCCAGATCCGGCCCCACGCCAAAGCCCACAAGTGTCCGGAAATCGCGTTGCGACAGATCGCGCACGGCGCCGTCGGCGTATGTTGCCAGAAGGTCAGCGAAGCCGAGGCGCTGGCGCTGGGAGGCGTGCGCGACATTCTGATTTCAAACGAAGTGGTCGGGGCGGCGAAACTCGACCGGCTGGCGGCGCTCGCGCAGCGCGCCCGCATCGCCGTGTGCGTGGATCACGCGGCGAACGTGGCTGCCTTGAACGAGGCTGCTGGTCGCCACGGCGTCGTGGTTGACGCGCTGGTGGAAATCAATGTCGGAGCCAATCGCTGCGGCGTGGAACCCGGCGAGCCGACGCTGGAGCTCCAGCACCTGCGCACTCCCGAGTTGCGCGCCGAGGCGATCGACGCGGCGGTTGCGAAGGTAAGGAAGTCGGTCGCGCTGCTGACGAGCTATGGGCTGCCCGTCGAGCGCGTGACCGGCGCCGGCACTGGGACCTACCGGTTGGAAGCGGCCAGTCAGATTTACAACGAGGTCCAGCCGGGCTCCTACATCTTTATGGATGCCGATTACGGCAGAAATCTCGGCCCGGGCGGCGCGCCGCTGAGTGACTTTGCTTACAGCTTGTTTATTCTCACCACGGTGATGAGTTGCCCAAATCCGCAGCGAGCCGTCGTCGATGTGGGATTAAAAGCACACAGCGTCGATTCGGGGATGCCACTGGTGCACGCCGTGCCGGGCGCAACCTACGTGCGCGCCGCCGATGAACACGGCGTGCTGGAGCTGGCCGAATCGGCGCGGTTGGAACTCGGTCAGAAAGTTCGCCTGATACCGGGCCACTGCGATCCGACGGTTAACCTTTACGATTGGATGGTCGGCTTTCGGGCCGAGCGGGTGGAAGCGATTTGGAGGATCGCGGGGCGCGGCGCATTCTACTAAGGCTCGCCGGGCAGTCTGAACCTTTGCTCCCGGCGGCCGCCTCGATACTCGCTTCGTGTCAGCGACCTTCTTTTGCTTCGCGCCAGCGGGGCTCCCGGCTGGCCTACCTTAACCGCAGCGTGTGACGCTCCTCGGCGGCAATTCCCAGCTCAATCCGCAGGGTATCGGGTGGAAGCCAGCCGGCAATATTCTCCGGCCACTCCACCGCCAGGCACCACGGCGACACCAAGAAATCCGCGAGCAAAAGATCTTCAATTTCCCGCGCGCTTTTCAGCCGATAAGCGTCGAGATGCACGAGGTTAGTCCGCTGCCGCGGCGGGGATTCCGATCCGGCGGGAGCGGGCGCGCGATACAGGGTGAAGATGTTAAAGGTCGGACTTGTCACCGGTTCGCTGATACCGAGTCCGCGCGCGAGGCCCTGCACAAAAGTGGTCTTGCCCACGCCAAGGTCGCCGTACAGCGCGAGGGTGGAATCCGGCGGCAATGCCGCGGCCAGGTCGCACGCGATCGCCTGGGTTTCCGCCGCGCTGGCCGTCGTAAGACCGGCGCGCATTTTCGCAAATATCGTCATGAAAATCTCTCGTCGCTCACCAGCGTCGCTGAACGTCGGAGGGCGCGGCGGCTTGGCGCAGGTGTTCATAGCCGTGATAATCCGCCAGGTTGACGGTGCCCGGCGCCCTGGGGCCATCACGAACAAAGCGGCCGATCTGGGTGAGCCGGGTGCGCGGAAACGCCCGGCGCCATGCGCGCGTAAACGCCGGCAGGGTGGCGGCGCCTGCGACGGCAAAAACCAGCTCGTAGTCCTCGCCGTCGCTCAGGGCGGATCGCTCATCCGCTCCCGCCCGCAGCGGGAGCTGCGCGGCGACCAGCGCCGGAGTTCCGCCCGACGGGGTGAGCGCCCGCAGGTCCTTCGCCAGGCCATCGCTGACGTCCATCATCGCGCGTACTTCCGGGCGGCGCGCGAGCCACGCGCCTTCAGCGAGGCGGGGGACAAAGCGGTAGTGATGGCTGCTCGGCAGGCTGTGTCCGAGTACGCCAGTGACAAAAATCACATCGCCGATTCTCGCCCCCGTGCGCGTAAGCACGCGCGTAACTCGCTTGCGCGCGGCGCCGGTTCGCCAGCTCGCCGCTTCCCCGAGCAAAGTGAGACTCGCGGCAACGATGCCATCAGCCTGGCTCAAATCCCCCCCGACCACCGGCACCCGGTAGCGGCGGGCGCAGGCGGCGAGACCACGATAAAATTGTTCGAGCCACACCAAACTGACTCGCGCGTCGAGCGTGAGCGCCAGGACCGCCGCCGTGGGATGGCCACCCATGGCGGCGAGGTCGCTGAGATTTCGCTTCAGCAGTTTTTCGCCCACCTCCCGCGGCGGCACACGGGCGTCGAAATGGCGGCCATAAATAACCGGATCCACGGTGATCAGCTGCCGGCCTCGCGACGCCCGGAGCACGGCGCAATCGTCGCCGATGCCAAACGGCGCGCGAGGCGACGCTGCGCCCAGCCAGCGGCGGATCGCGGCGATCAGTTTTTCCTCGCCGAGTGCGGCGACGGATGCGGCCGCATTTTGGGTGAAGGGAAGCACGGCTTTTTATCTTTGGCCCGCGCGGGGCCCGCAAATCCCAAAGCGAGCCCGACCCTTCGCGCAGCAGACGAGGTTCACTCGGACACTCCGGCGAAAATCAGCGCCACGGTGTTTAAATTGAACAACGCATGCGCGACAATGACGGTGCCCAGATGCCCCGTCCGCTCGTAGGCGACGGAAAATACAAGTGCGAGCACGGTTAGTGGGGCAAAGCTCGCGATGTTGCCCAAGGTGGACCATTGCACGTGCAAGGCGGCGAATATGAGCGCAGGAAGCAGAAAGGCGAGCGGTCGCGGCAGGCGGCCGCGAAAATAGCGGAAGATCCCGCCGCGAAAAATCAGTTCTTCGGTCAGGGGCGCCACCACGACGGCCAGGCCAATCATCGCGCCCAGCAAAACCGGCGAACTCGTGCGAAGAAAAAGAGTGATGAGATCCTGCTTGTCCGCCGGCAGCCCCAAGCTTCGCAGGATGATTTCCCAGAGCTTGGCGGACGCAATGACGAGCGGGATTGCCATGACGAACGTTGCGGCCCCCGTGAGAAAGACGGCGGGCGCGCGCAGCCGGGGCGGCGGGGAGGAACGCGCGGCGGAGCGGTGCAGCGCGAGGCCGGCGAGCATGCCGATTTGCGCGGCGGCGCCATTGAAGACCATCGCGGCGTCGCTGGAGAGGCCGAAAACCGGGACAAGCGCACTGGCGATGAGCGCCGTGGAAAAACCGCCGAGCGTCACAAAAAGCAGCAAGGCCAGAAATTCAACCGGCCGGGCGTTCCACTCCAATAGCACGGCGGGGCCACGGCGCGCCCGGGCCGACGGACTTAGTGCGTGACGCCAGAGCAGCACGCAGCCGACGCCCGCGAGCGCGAGTTCGATACATTGCGCGACGAAAGTCACGGGGTCGGACATGGGGCGAAAGTGCGCCGGAAAACGAGGGTGGGCGCAACCGCAGGATTAGGCGCCGGCGCAGGGAAGCTCCGGTGAAATCTCCGCCCCGTTTGCCCGGCGTTTCCGATCAGAGGATTTTGCTCCCGTCAAATACGACGCGTCCGCCCACGATGGTGGTTTTGACGCGGCCGGTCAGGGTCTGCCCGGACCAAGGGGTGTTGCTCGATTTGCTGAAACCGGCCCGCGCGTCGTAAAGCCACTTTTCCTCCGGGTCGAACAGGCAAATATCCGCGGGGGCGCCGTGCGCCAGCGTGCCGGCGGTGAGTTTCATCAGGTCGGCCGGCCGGCGGGTCATGAGGTCGATCACAAACGGCAGCTTGAATTTGTTCTGCCTCACAAGCACGCCGAGGGACACGGGCAGCGCCGTTTCGAGGCCGAGAATCCCATTCGGCGCAAAATCGAATTCCTTGTCCTTTTCGTAATTGGTGTGCGGCGCGTGGTCCGTCGCGATGATGTCGAGCGTGCCGTCTCGCAGTCCGGCGATGATCGCTTGCCGATCTTCCTCAGTGCGGAGCGGCGGGTTCATCTTGAAATGCGTGTCGTAACCGGCGAGCGCCGCGTCGGTGAGCGCCAGGTGATGGGGGGTCGCTTCCGCGCTGATGCGCACCTGCCGTGCCTTGGCCCGGCGAATGATCTCCACGGATTCACGTGAGGAAATGTGCTGTAGATGAATATGCGCGCCGGTTGCCTCGGAAAGAATCACGTTACGGGAAACAATCAGGTCTTCGGCGGCGTTCGGCCAACCGCGCAGCCCGAGCCGCGTGGACATGATACCTTCGTTCATCACGGCCCCCTGCGTCATGGAATAGTCCTGACAATGATCCATCACGGGCAGGTCGAACATCTTGGCGTACTCGACGGCCCGGCGCATGAGATCGTTGGACTGCACGCACTCGCCGTCGTCCGTGATGGCGATGACGCCGGCGCGTTTGAGTGAACCAATGGGCGCAAGCGCCTGCCCCTTCATCCCAACCGTAATGCAACCCGTC
>JBEENF010000279.1:0-5408 GCA_041192325.1 Verrucomicrobiota bacterium | reverse complement strand
CCGCGCAAGTGGCGGTGCGCCGCGCTGGGCAATGGGCGCTGGTGCGAGACAATGACGGCGGCGCGGACGTGGCTTCCCTTAATCGGGGTCTGCTCGCCCGGGTGGCGCCCAAGCACGTGCCCACGGGTGGCTATCTGGGAGAGCGCCGCCGACCCTTCCTGTTGCACGATGGCGCGGCGGTCTGGCTGGCGTGGGAGCGCAAAGGGGACGAAACGGGTTCCACGCCTGAGTTGGAAGGTGAGCTGGTGGGGCGGAAATACGCGGACGGGCGCTGGACGGACCTCAAACTCCTGCACGAAGGCGGCGTCGATTATCGCTCGGGTGGCGCTCAGGCGCGCAAGGGCGCGTGGACGTTTGCCGTTTCCCGGCTACCCCGGGAATCGCGCCGCCTTTACGAAGTGGTGGCGGTCACGGCGGCAGCGGCCGAGTCCATTGCCGATGATCGGCCGGCCGGCTGGCAGCCCGTAAAACTGCCGCTGCGGGAGCGGGCCACGGCGCGACGTGCGATCAGCGAAGGCGGGGGCGCATTGCAGCTCTACTGGCTCGACTCGCACGTACACAGCGCGTTGTCCGCGGATGCGGAAGGCGAGCCGGACGAAATTCTGCATTACGCGCGCGATCGCGCGCACCTCGACGCGGTGGTCATGCAAGAGAATGACCATATGTACGACGTCCCACTGACCGAAACTGAGTTTGCGCTGGGCGGCTGGCTTTCGCGATGGATCAGCTCCCGGGGCCGCATCCTGGCTTTGCCAGGGTACGAGTGGACGCAGATGCTGCCGAACGGGGGCGCCGATCCCGCGCGACCCCGTTTTTGGCGCAGTTCGTATCGCAATCACCGCACGGTAATTTACCCTCTGAAAGGCGGTCCCCTGCTCAGATATCCTGAAGTGAACAACGATATCCAGCGGCTTTATTCCGCCGTGCGATCCGCGGGCGGCGTCATGCACACCCAACACGAGACTTTTTCGCTGGGCACGGAGCCGGTGGAAGCCGCGATCGAAGTGGCCGCCGGATGGGGTATCTATTTTCTGAATCCGGGCCGGATTCATGCCGCACTGAACGCGGGAACGCGAAAAGCATTCGTGGCCACCAGCGATTCGCACCGCCGCAACCCGGGGCTGGGAGGCGGACTCACGGGCGTCTACGCGGAGGACCTCACGGACGAGAAACTGCTCGAAGCGTATCGTGACCGCCGCGTCTTCGCGACTTCGGGCACACGCACGATGGTCGAAGCGCGGCTGAACGGAATCTTGATGGGGCGGGACGTTCCCGTCACGGGTCTGGCCAAACTGGAACTGCGCGTGGACTCCCCCCGCGCCATCAAGCGCGTCGTCCTCGTCCGGGACGGCAATGAAATTAAACTGTTTCCCGGGGAGGGAAACCGTGAGCTGCGGCTGACGCACGAAGATGCGGGTGATGCGGGGAAGACGTCGTGGTACTATTGGCGGGTGGAACTCGATGGGCCCGGCGCCAACTACCGTGGAAATATGGCTTCGGCGGAGGGGAATCTGGCGTGGTCGTCGCCGTTATGGGCGGTTCGCGCTCCGTGAAAAAGGGGAGGAGAGAATGGAGCGATCCCGGGTGTAGCGACAGAAAGCCGTCCGCTAGCCGTTGCTGAACGGTTACTTATAGTGAAGCCAGCACCGTCTGGCTGAACTCGGGTGGGGAAAGAATATTCCCGCTACAAACTGGCGGCCAAGCGGTCTCCTCCTGGCGTGAGTCGCACGCCTTGACGTTTCCGCTGCCCTGCCCTTAAAGATACCCCTTTTAACAAGCCTAACCTGTATTTTGAGCGACTCGACCTGACACCCTTTTCTCCCTTTCGCCCACCGGTGGCGAATGGATTGACGCATTTATTCGGCGCAACGCGGAATCTCCGCGGGGCGGCGGGCCGGCACAAGCCGTTTACTTTGGTCTCCGACCAAATCACGAACACCAAATACCATGAGCAAATATAAGAACTGCCTCCCCTACGCCCTATTATTGGGTTGGCTGGCCATCGGGTTAACCCCGTTTCAGATCACTTACGGAGCCAGCAACGCTCCTGCGGCCCAAGCCGGCACCTCGACGCTGATCGGGACCGTTACGAACACCGCCACTTCGCGCACCTTGGAAGGCGCGCGCGTGGTGTTGGTCGGCACCGGTCGCGAGACTTCGACGGACATCACGGGCACCTACCGCTTCAGCAACCTCGCTCCCGGGACCGTAACCATCTCGGTTTCGTACACAGGTTTGAAAACCGCGGAAATGCCCGTGACCGTCGCGGGCGAGAGCAGCCGCCAGGATGTGGGCCTCACGTCCGACATCTATACGCTGAGCAAATTTGTCGTCTCCAGCGAACGCGAAGGCAATGCGCAGGCGATCACGCTGCAACGCCTCTCGACGGGCGTGAAGAGCATCGTTTCCGCCGACGCCTTCGGCGGTCTGGCTGGCAACCCCGCTGATCTCGCGGTTCGCCTCCCCGGCGTCGAAGGCGAAGCGGTCGGTGGCGATTTTCGCTACATTCGCATCCGCGGCATGAGCCAGAATCTCAGCACGATCAGCCAGGACGGCAATCGCATCGCTGACGCGGCCTCGGCCGGGTCCAGCCGCGAGTTCCAGTTCCAGACGGTCGGCTCCGACTCCGTCGAGCGCATCGAGGTGGTCAAATCACCCACGCCCGACATGGACGGCGACTCCATTGGCGGCAACGTCAATCTGGTTTCGAAGAGTGCATTCGACAGCTCCGGTGAGCGCCGGATTGGTCTTTCTGCGGGCACCATTTGGCGGGCGTTTGACCCTCGCAAAGACCGCCCGGTCCCCAGCTATTCGTTCAGTTATTCGGAAGTCTTCGCCAAGAAGATCGCGGTGTCGGTAAATCTTGGTTATCGCATCCATGAGGTGCTCTATAGCGCCAACGGTTTTGGCCGCGAACAATTGGCCAGCGGTCTCACGGGTCCCGCCTACACGTATTCCGTGGGCCCGAGCGATCAAACTTTCAGCCGTACGCGCGAAGGTGGTGGGATCAAACTCGACTACAAGCTGAACGACAACATCCGGTTCTACGTTAACGGTACGTTCAACAAGCATCTCGAGCACGGTCTCTTTGACGGCAATACCTACGCCGCGACGTGGCAAACCAATCAGGTTGTCGCGACGCGCGATGCGACGGGCGCCCTGACCGGCACGGGCGGCATTGTCCCGGGCTATACCGACCAAGTCACCGATGTGCGTCCGGTCGCCGCCAGCAGCCTGACGCTTGCCTCGACCGAGGCGTATAAAGAGGGGCAGACGCAGACGGTCAGTTTCGGGGGAAAACACCGTTATTCCTCGCTGGAAATCGATTACGATCTCTATCAGTCCAAATCGAAATCGAACTACGCGAATAACGCCACGATGAACTGGTCGATGCGGGGCATCGGTTTCAGGATCAGTCGGACCGATACGGACAATCCGACCATCACCCAGACCGGTGGGCCGGATTACAGGAACCTGAACAACTACGACCAGAATGTTTACACCAAGTCGCGCAGTGCCGGTTGGGACCAATATGAAGGCGCCTCGCTCAACGTGAAGAAGCAGATCCAAACGGTTGTTCCCACGTATATCAAAATGGGTTTACGGCTCCGCGACCAGAATCGCGAGTTGCGCAACACGACGCGCCGTTATTCCTATGTCGGACCGGACGGGGTCATGGGCATCAATCCCGCCACGGGTTTGAACGACGATAATCTGGCTCAGTTCGGTGTGGCTTATGCAAAATGGCCCAACGACCGGGCGCTCGGCGGTTATCCCACGGATTTGCCCTTTCCCGTGAAGCCCAACGAGGGCCAAGACAACCTGAGGGTCGAAAAAATCCTGGCGCAACGCCCCCAGGACTTCCGGCAACAGATCGCCAATGACGTCTCGGGCGAACTCGCGGGCAATCAGAGCTTCGAGGAAAAGATCAACGGTTACTATATGATGGGAAGTGTGGACCTCGGCAAGCTGACCATCACCGGTGGCGTGCGCGTCGAAACCACGAAAACCGATGGCGAAGGCGCCTTGCAGATCATTACGCCCGAAGAAAAGGCGCGTCGCGCGGCCTGGGTCGGAGTGGTCACCGATGCCGAACAGTTCCGCCGGACGACCGAGGAGTACGGCCGCCGGCAGAAGGCCAAGGGCGACTACCGCACCGTGTTTCCCGGCCTGCACTTCAAGTTTGAGCCGCTCCCGCGCCTCGTCACCCGTCTGAGCTACGCGACCAACATTGGCCGTCCCGCCATCGGTCAGCTCATTCCCCGCACGACCGCGAATATCGACAGCCTCACGGTTTCAACCAGCAATCCGAGTCTGAAGCCGCAATATGCCAACAACTTTGACGCGACGGCCGAATACTATTTCGAGCCGTCCGGTGTGGTTTCCGTCGGGGTCTTCCTGAAGGAGATGAAGAACTTCATCTATACGTTGGGCGGCCAGATCGTGGCAGCGGGCGTCGATAACGGTTTCGGCGGCGAATACGCCGGCTATACCCTGACGTCCCAACGCAATGGCGGGTCCGCCAAGGTCAAGGGCATCGAGCTGAGCTACAGTCAGCAATTTACCTTTCTACCAGGCTTCTGGAGCGGCTTGGGCGCGTTTGCCAACAGCACGCACATGTCTGCAGAAGGTAACTACGGGAATGGCAATGCCACGACGCTGGCGGTCGTTGACAAGATTGCCGGCTTCAACCCCTTCGTCGCCAATCTCGGCGTTTCGTATATCAAGGACCGCGTCAGCGTCCGCTTCCAATACAACATGCGCGGTCGCTATTTGGGCACGTACAGTGCCAACGAATCACGCCAAGTATATCTGAAGGCCCGCGATACGCTGGATATCAAAACCGTTTATCACTTTTCCAAACGATTTGATGTCTATCTGGACGTCGTGAACCTGTTCGAAACTCCCGACCGCTGGACCGAGTTCAATGGGGGTCGTCCCAACTCGATCGGTCATCTGACGCGGCAGATTCTGATGGGCGTCAACTCCCGCTTCTAATCAGCAGACTTCGGGGCCGCGGTCACGGATTCGCACTTGTTGCGGACCGGGGCCGCGGCCCTTTTTTTTGCGCGCAGATCCGCCGACAGTCAGGGCCAACTCCGCGCCAATCCGCCCGGCGCATTTGGCCTTCGAAAAGGCCGGTGGGACTATCCTTTTGCGAACGTGATTTTTACCAGCCGCAGTTTCTGCGGCAGAGCTTGGCCCTGCGGCGCGCCGCCTCCGCCCCGACTTGGCGGAAAATTGCGACCGGGCCCCGCGGGTCCTACGGGGCCGTATCCCGGACCGCCGCCGTCCGGCGGGAAATTTGCACCCATTCCCGGGCCGCCCCGCCCCGGCCCCATCGTGAGCGGCCCGCCGCCGCCCGGACCCGCGATCACGGGAGCCTCGATTTCCGCCACGGTTTCGTA
>JBEENF010000278.1:0-5418 GCA_041192325.1 Verrucomicrobiota bacterium | reverse complement strand
CAGCAGCGGCGGGATTTTCACCAATGGAACGGCCACGCGCGACGGCTCGAGGAACTGCTGCAGCGGGAAAATTACGCGGATGTCGCCAAAAGCCTCGGCATCGCGAAGCGGCTCTCCCTGGCGAAAAAAGCCGCCACGGCGGCGCGCCAGCCGGACTACGTGAAAACGCTGATGGGGACGCTCGGATTGGATCCGGCGCTGGTCAAGGAGCTCAGCGCTCGCTGAGCAGCACACCCGGCCGGCTCAATAGCGCAAGCCGCTGTGGGCTCAACAAGCCAACCGCCCAAACGTGGCAATAAAAGGGCGGGCGGGGCGTCCCCGGCGCCCCCCGCGCGCAGCCAGCCCGAAAATAGCTTCAACGCGAGCAGGTCACCCGTAATCAGTCCCACATGAACAATCAGCGCGAACTGATAGACGTTCCGCTCCGTGGATCGACAGTGCGGCAAGAATGAGCAGGAGCAGGCGGAAGGTGCGGCGCATGGAAGCGAAAGGGGCGGGGAAGAGCGCGGGGAGGGAACGCAGAAACATTTCAGGCGCCCCCCTTTCACAAATCAACCCGCCTTTCGTCGGCCGCAAAGACGTCATTGCCTCCCGCCGCGGGATTCCCCTTCTTCAGACCCCATGATTCCCCAGCCCCGCTTCCTTCTGAGCTCCGCCGTCGCGCTCGGATTTCTTGCGCTTGTCTCGGTGGCTCAGCCGCCGAGACCGATGTTGCCCGACATTAATCCACCCGAACCCATGGTGCCGCTCCGGCTGTTCAACGTGCCGGACGGGTTTGAAGTCACCGTTTGGGCGCGTTCTCCCCAACTCCGCAACCCAACGAACCTCGACGTTGATGCAAGGGGCCGCGTGTGGGTCACGGAAGGCGTCAACTACCGCCGGCACGCGGGCCGGGACGCCGACGGCGATCGCGTGGTCATCCTGGAGGATACCAAGGGCGATGGCGTCGCGGACAAAAGCACGGTCTTCGTGCAGGAGCCCAGCCTGCTAGCGCCGCTGGGCATTGCGGTAATCGACAACCAGATCGTGGTCTCCAACGCGCCTGACCTGATCGTGTACACGGACGTCGATCGCGACGGGAAGTTCGATGCTCGAGTCGACAAACGCGACGTCCTGTTGACCGGTTTCCAAGGCAGGAACCATGACCATTCGCTGCACTCGGTTACGTTCGGCCCGGATGGCAAATGGTACTTCAACCACGGCAACACCGGCGCGTTCTTCACCGATCGCTCGGGCCACACCTTTCGCGTCGGCAGCATTTACGACGGGCGCAGCAGCGGCGCCGTGCCGCTGTACAACTGGAATCCGCTCGATATCGCCGGCAGCGCCAGCGATGACGGCCACGTTTACGTCGGCGGCTTCGCGATGCGGATGAATCCGAATGGCACCAACGTCGAGGTGATCGGGTTTAATTTCCGCAACAGCTACGAACAAACCGTGACGTCTTTCGGCGACGTGTTTCAGAACGACAACGACGACCCGCCGGCCGCGCGCACCTCATACCTCATGGAGTACGGCAACGCGGGGTTTTTCTCCCGCGACGGCCGTCGCACGTGGAATGCGGACAAGCGTCCCGGCCAGGTGACGGCGATCGCCGAGTGGCGCCAACAGGATCCAGGCACGATTCCGGTCGGCGATGTTTACGGCAATGGCGCCCCCACCGGCATCGTGTTCTACGAAGGCGACGAGCTGGGCGAGAAATGGCGTGGCCTGCTGCTCTCGTGCGAATCCGCCCGCAACACGGTCTTCGGTTATTTTCCCAAAGCGGAAGGCGCCGGCTACAAGCTCGAGCGCTTCGACTTTCTCACCAGCAACAAGGAGCAGGAATTCGGCGGGATGGATTCCCAGAAAGGCGTCATTTCCAACGAGCTGAAAACCTGGTTCCGGCCGGCGGATGTGGCGGTGGGTCCGGATGGCGCGATCTACGTGGCCGATTGGTTTGATCCCCGGGTCGGCGGCCACCAGGATCGCGACGGCACCACCAGCGGCGCGATTTACCGCATCGCGCCCAAGGGCCGAAAACTCACGACCCCGAAATTCGACCTCACGACCACGGCGGGACAGATTGCCGCGCTCAAAAATCCTGCCGTCAACGTGCGCGCATTGGGCTTCATGAAACTCCGTGAACAAGGCGCGAAAGCGGCTGCGGCCGTGGCGGCGCTCATCAATGACGCGAATCCCTATGTTCGCGCCCGCGCGATTTTTCTGCTCGCCCAACTCGGGCCCGAAGGCGTGCAACGCACCGAAGGCCAGCTGCGCGCGGGCGATCCGCAATTGCGCATCGCCGCGTTTCGCGCGCTGCGTCGCGCCGGCCTTCCTGTGCTCGGGCACGCGAAGACCCTCGCGACGGACACGGTTCCCGCCGTGCGGCGCGAAGTTGCGCTCGCCCTGCGCGATGTGCCGCTCGCGCAATCCCGCGACTTGCTCCTGACGCTGGCCCGCGGTTACGACGGGGCCGATCGAGCCTATCTCGAGGCATGGGGCACTGGTTGCACGGGCAAGGAAAAGGAAATCTACGCCGCGCTGGCCGCCTCGGCGCCGGGCGCGGACGCCCAAAAATGGCCCGCGTCCTTTGCCCACCTCGTCTGGCGCCTCACGCCTCCCGGCGCCGAGCCAGCCCTGGCCGCGCGGGCTGCTTCCGCCACGTTGCCGGAATCGGACCGGCTGGCGGCGGTGACTGCGCTGGGATTTATCGCCACGCCGGAATCGTCCCAAGCCCTGCTCGGCCTGGCCGAAAAAGGCGCCGGCACGGTGAAGACGCATGCGCTGTGGTGGATTCTCAACTACAAGGATTCGCGCTGGAAGGATCAGGGACTGGACGCCGCGCTCAAGACCCGCGGTCTCTATGATGCGGACAAGGTCACGACAACCCCGAGCGTCATTCCGGCGCCTGCGGCCACGAAGCTTCCTTCGCCCATGGAAATCGCCGCGTTGCAAGGCGACCCCGTCCGCGGGGCCGGACTCGCCCAAGCGTGTCTGCTTTGTCATCGCATCGGCGAGAAAGGCATCGACTACGCGCCGGCGCTCACTGGTTTCGGGCGCAATCAAACCAGCGAAAGCATCATCAACGCCATCGTTAATCCTTCGGCCGAAATCGCCCACGGTTACGACGGCGTCGAGGTCACCCTGAAGGACGGCTCGATCGTCAACGGCATCGTCCACAGTAGCGGCGATCCGGTGATCGTCCAATCCATGGGCGGTCTCACGCAGATGATCCCGGCCTCCCGGATTCGTTCCCGCGCGCCGCTCGGACGCTCCTTGATGCTGAGCGCGGAGCAGCTCGGGCTGTCAGCGCAGGATGTGGCGAACATCACGGCCTACCTGAAGACCCAATAGATCGGTATTCCAGTGATGTAGCCACCGCCGCCACGGCCGCTTCGACTGCCGGCGGCGGCCAGGGGCACGACGCGATCGGGCGAAACCTCCAGTGATCGTTCTGCTGGAGGTTGCGGCCTGCGCCCAAAGGCCGCTCAATCCAGTCGCTGCACGCGGATATTCCGGAACGCGGCTTCCTTGCCGAAGAGCGCCGCGTTCTTGGTCGCATGCACCTGCATCCCGATGAAGCCGCGCGGAATCGCAATGTCCGCCTTGTCTTCGATGTCGGCCATTAACACGCCATTCAACCAGGTGCGCAGCCGGCGCCCCCGCGCTTCGATGCGAGCGGCGTTCCAGGCGCCGAGCTTGAGGAGGTCGCCATGAGCTTTGACCCAGGACGCCTGCGGTTCCACGGGCCAGGTCGCGCGGTCAATCCAAACGCTGCACGCGCAGATTGCGAAACGCGACTTCCTTGCCGAAGAGATTCGGATCCTTCTGCGGATGCACCTGCATGCCGATGAAACCCCGCGCCAGGTAGAGATCGGTATTGTCCACAAAGTCGGTCAGCAGGTGGCCGTTAAGAAAGGTGCGCAGATGCCGGCCCCGCGCCTCAATGCGCATCTTGTTCCATTCACCCGGCTTGAAGCGGTCGCCATGTTTCTTGTTCCACGCGTCGCGCGGCTCGCCACTGCTCTTCTCCGGCATGGTCCAGCCGCGTCGTGGTTTGCCGCCTTCATCGTACAATCCGCCCGTGAGCGCGCGGGGCGTGGGATCGATTTCATACTGGTAGCCGTAGGCGATCTTCGCGTTCCCATGGGCAAACTGGCTGCGGTACATTACCCCGGAGTTGTTGCCGGCGTCGCAGCGAAATTCGCATTCGAAAATGAAGTCCCCGAACGATGCATCCTCGGTGGCAATATAGGTATTGTCGGCGCCCGGCGTCACGATGCCGACGATCGCGCCGTCCCGGACCTCGATCTTCGCCGTGCCATCGATTTTTTTCCAACCTTTCAGCGACTTGCCGTCAAAGAGCGAAATCCATTGGCCGTTTTCGGCCGCGGAGAGAGCCGCGCCGGTGAGCGCGAGCGCAACCAACATCCAACCGGGAAATCGCAGGCATCGGGGGGTCAACATAAGGATCGGGGGTTTGAGAAACGCGGGCCAACTCAATGCAGGGTCCGCAGGGAATCAACCGCAGAAACACGCATCCTCCGACCGGCAGGGCGCAAGGGGCCGGTCCCCGGGTCAATCCAACCGCTGCACCCGCAGTTTACGGAAAGCCACTTCGCGCCCGAAAAGTTTCGCGTCTTTCGTCGAGTGCACCTGCAGGCCAAAAAATCCGCGCCGAATGCGAATGTCGTCGTTATCGTCGAAGTCGGCCAAAAGATGGCCGTTCAGCCAGGTCTTGATCCGGGTCCCGCGGGCCTCGATCCGCAGTTGATTCCATTCGCGTGGCTTGAACGGGTCGCCGTGCTTTTTCACCCATTCGTCCCGCGCCGGCCCGCTGCTCTGATCGGGCGCGAGCCAGTTGTCCGGACCGCGCCGCCCGTAGCCGCCCTCTTCCTGCACGCCGCCGGTCAAAGCGCGCGGCGTCGGATCGATTTCATATTGATAGCCGTACACGCGCTTCACCTTTTCATCCGCCGGTCGGCTGCGAAATTGCACGCCGGAGTTGATGCCGAGGTCGCAGCGAAACTCGGCTTCGAAAATAAAATCCACGAAGGAATCATCCTCCGTCACCAGAAACGAATTCTGCCGGGCGCTTTCCGTCACAATCCCGACGATCGTTCCCTCGCGCACCTCGAACTTCGCCTGCCCGTCGAGCTGTTTCCATCCCTGCAAGGTCTTGCCATCGAAGAGGGAAATCCATTTCGGCTCCGCCGCGGCCAGCGCAACGGACACAAGCGCGACGAGAAAAATCGAGGCGGACAGGAGGCGGAGATTCATCGCGCCACACAATCACATCGGAACCCACGGAACAAGGCTGCGCGTTGCGTCCAAGCATCTTGCGCAGGGCAGCCCCACCCGCCATATCCCAAGCTCTATCCGCCCCATGCCCACCCCATCCCGCCGCTGTGCCTGGGCAACGATTCCCCTGGCCAT
>JBEENF010000277.1:0-5436 GCA_041192325.1 Verrucomicrobiota bacterium | reverse complement strand
CGAGCGCTATGAAACCGTGGGAACAACGCAAAAAGTGAGCGGCGAAAACAGCTACAAGCTCAAGGAAGCTGCGGCCCTGACGCTGGCGGATCAACAAACGGTGCGCGACGTCGAGCGACTCTTCGGCCGCGCCTTTCGTCACGCTGGCGCCACGCTGGCGGATCAGAAAGCGGCCACCTCACTCCTGCCGGAGGAAGCGGGTTCGCGGCTGCTGGGCGATGTCGCGGCCAAGGATCGCGCGGCGCTGGCGAGCATCGCTGACATTGCAATCGAAGTGCTGATTTCGAGCCGCAACCTGACCGTGCCCGAAGTTTCCGGCGACGCGTCCTATACCGTGCCGGATATTCAGGCTACCGCGATCCGTTTGAAGGACTCCGTCATCGTGGGGCAGGCATCCGCGAGCGATATTCTCGGCAAAGGGGTGCAAGCCGGGCGCGTCATCCGGCAGTTCGATGTCCGCGACATTACGGAAGCGACCGCGCTCGCCCTGATGGAAGACATGCTTACCGGGATGAAACGCTGACGGCATTCGCGGTGCTCAGACGCGACGCGGGCGGTTTTTTTGGCGGCGGCGTGGTCGCAGTCAGGGCGCGGTCTTTTCCGGCCGCGGGGGAGCGGGCAGGGGCCCGAATCTTACCCCGCCAACCGTTCGTTCGATTTTCTTCAAGGAGCGATCAATCGCGGCGCGTTCCCGTCGCCCGTCACGCGCGATGGGAACGGTCGTGATGACTTGAGTCGCGTTTCCCACGATCGGTTTGGGGATGGCAAGCGCCCCCTGATTGGCGGGCGGGGGGGAGAAGGGCGACTCGCTGGGTGGCCGCCTTTCGCTGTGCAGCGGTCGCGCGGGGGGCGTCGGATCGGGCCGGCGCACCAGGAAAACCGTCGCGATCAACAACGCCGCCACCAGGAGCGCGAGCCAGATTACATGGTTTTTCATCACGCTGCGGCGGAAGTTGGGCTGATTCTCAGCCTAGAGCGAGCGCGATCACACCCGCGGCCATCCCCACCGCGGCCCAAATTCTACGGCGTGCATCGGCTTCGTTGAGATACCGCGCCCCGAGGAACGCTCCGATCGCGATGCTAATTTCCCGCGCCGGGGCGACATAGCTCACGGGCGTAAAACTCATCGCGGTGAGCACCAGGACGTAGGCGGTGGGCGCAAACAGCGCCATGCCGAAGACAAAGGGTTTGTGCTCCCGCCAGTGACGGGCGATCTCCTCCCGCCGGCGGAGCGCAAAGGGAGTGAGCAGGCCAAAGATCATGAACGCGGTGCCGCCGTCATAGATAACCGGTGGCACGGCCAGCGCATGCACGCCATGACGATCCCACAACGTGTAACTCGCAATAAACACGCCGGAGGCCACCCCGTACTTGATGGCGCGCAAGACCTGCGGACGAACGGGATCCACGTCGCCGGCGGGCGGGGGCGCTGCGCTCGAAAACGTTTTCCGAAACAGCGAGGCGAACGCGGTGAATCCTCCCGTGAGAAAAAAAATCGCCGCAATAATCACCAATCCGCCGGCCACCGCGAGGCCGGAAGGCCTTTCGCCCAAAATGGCGATCGCCGCCACCGTCGAAAGCAGGGGACCGGTGCCGCGCGCCAACGGGTAGATGAGCGAGAAATCCCCGGCGCGATAACTGCGCTGCAAGAACAAGGAGTAACCGGTTTTAAGCACGCCGCTGCCGGCGATCCACGCGAACTGCTGAGCGGTGAGCGCCGGGTGCTTCCAGAGCCAGTACCCGGCGAGGACGGGCAGGTAGAGCAAACAGATGACCACACCGACCAGCCAAACGAACGGCAGCCCGCCGCCGGCGCGTTTCGCACACAGATTCCACGTCGCGTGGAGGAACGCGGCAATCAGGATCAATAGGAGCGCGAAGGCGGTCACGCGAGGGTGTTGGCGGCGAATGTCGCGAAAGACACGAACGAATTTCTCCGGCGGTTTTGCTTTTGAGGCGGCGGATTGCAGTCTCTCATGTCGGGGGACGCGCTTCGTCTTGCGTGTGGCTCGCGGGGCTTAATTGTGGCGCCCTTCTCTTCGGATACTTTCCGCACATTCCGCTCAACCCCGGTGCGGCGGCGCAACCTCCGGACGCGCTCCCCACTTGGCCCCTTTTCTGCCATGAATCACGCTTTCAATTGCGATGCCATCAGCTTCCGCCGGCGCTTGAACCGGCTTCGTTTTACCCTTTCCGCTGTGTGTTGCGCCGCGCGCCTCGCACTGGTTTTGGTGGCCGGACCGCTCGTCGCGGCGGAGGCCAGCTTCACCGTCGGCGCGGGCGAAGTGGACATCACGCCCGACCCGCAGATGACGAATTATTACACCACGCATAAACCGTTCGGCGTGGTGCACGATCCCTTGCACGTGCGCGCGCTTGTCCTGGGCGACGGGGCGACGCGCGTGGCGCTCGTGGCGTGGGAGTTGCTTGATTCCGGCGAGTCCGCCGTGGCGCGCGCGCGCGAGGAAATCCAGCAGGTGACCGGAATTCCAGCGTCGCAGATCATTATCAATGCCACGCATACGCATTCGTCCTCCCGCTCTCCCTGGTACAACGAGAGCCCGTTGCACAAGGGGCACCAGAACGATCCGCGGTTTCAGGAGTGGGTCGAGGCGCACCGGACCGATCCGTTGTATCGCGCGTGGGTGGAAGCCTTGCCCAAGCGTTGCGCCGAGGCGGTGCGGCTCGCGGACGCCGACCGCCGGACCGCGATTCCGCGCCTGGGGCGATCCTATGCGGGAGAATGGGTTTTCAACCGTCGTCCGATCCAACCCGACGGCTCCGTCAAATCGATGTTGAGCCCGCCCGACCCGCATAGTCTTTCCAACGGCCTGCGTTTTGGACGAACGGAGCCTACGCTCACCGTGCTGCAATTTCGCGACCCCGGGGACAAAGTGATCGCCACGCTTTTCCATCTGCCCTGCCACTCCGTCGCAATTTATCCCGTTACCGGCGGCGTTTCGGCCGACTGGTCCGCGCCGGTTCTGCAGCGCTTGAAACAGGAATTCGGCGGCGCTCCGGCCATCTTCCTGCAAGGTTGCGCGGGAGACATCGTGCCGGTGCGGCGTGGCTTCGAGGCCGTGGCCGAAATGGCCAAAGGTGTGTCGGCTCGCGCCCTCACGGCGGTGAAGAACAGCGTTATTTTACCCACCGCCGCCATTTCACACCAGCGGGCGGTCATCGGTTTGCCGCTCACGGCTCCCGCGCGCCAGGCCACCGGGCTCGATTTTGTCCCGGCGGAAGTCCACGTGATCGCGATCGGGCCGCTGGCGATCGTGACGCTGCCGGGCGAGCCGCTGGTGCAGTTGGGTTATTCCATTCAGGAACAATCGCCTTATCCGCACACCGTGGTGCTGGGCTACTCCAATGGTCGCGGCGGTGGTTACGTTGGGATGCCCGGCGACAAGGTCAAAGGCGGTTATGAAATGGGGCCGGTCGGCCGCGCCACGGACGAAGCCGGACAGCTCATGATCGACACGGCGGTGCGTTTACTGCGCGAAGGTCCGACGATGCTGGCCCCGGCGCGCGGTCGGTAAATATCTTGTCTTCTGCATACGGCGTCTTTCGCGTCTGCCTTTGAAAGCGGCGCTTTAACTCTTATTGCCTATTTTTGCGCTTGGGCGCGTTACACCCTTCAGCCACCGTCCCTTCAACCTCCCCATGAAAAATTCCCGACCCATTGGTCTGCTCGCCCTTGCGGCGCTGGTTCTGCTTCCCACTGCTTTTGCGAACGGTCCGCGCGTCCTGGCCGACGGCGTGAAGCCCGAGGACGTTCGGCTCCAACCGCCGAAGGACCTGAATGGGTACTTTCCTTTCACTCCGCCCAAGACCAAGGCGGAGTGGGAAACCCGCTCTGAATACGTGCGCCGGCAGATTCTCGTGTCGCAGGGTCTCTGGCCCATGCCGACCAAGGGTCCGCTCAACGCGGTGTTTCACGGCCGGATTGAGCAGCCCGAATACACCGTCGAGAAAGTCTATTTCGAAAGCGCGCCCGGCTTTTTTGTGACGGGCAATCTCTATCGGCCGCGGAATCCCAAGGGGAAGGTTCCGGGCGTCCTTTTCGCGCACGGCCACTGGCAGAATGCGCGCTTGTCGGAGGAGACCCCGGAGAAACTCCGGCAGGAAATCGCGACGGGCCAGGAGCGTTTCGAGGAGGGCGGCCGCAGCCGCTTTCAATCCATGTGCGTGCAGCTCGCGCGGATGGGCTGCGTGGTCTGGCAGTGGGATATGCTGAGCGACTCGGATTCCGTGCAGATCGGGCGCGAGGTGGTGCACCGGTTCGCCAAGCAGCGGCCGGAAATGAACACGACCAAGGATTGGGGCCTCTACAGCCCGCAGGCTGAAGCGCACTTGCAGAGCATCATGGGCCTGCAGACTTGGAATTCGATCCGCTCCCTGGATTTTCTGCTGAGTTTGCCCGAGGTCGATGCGGAGCGCACGGCCATCACTGGCGCCAGCGGCGGCGGCACGCAGACGATGCTGCTCGCAGCGGTGGATTCGCGGATCAAACTTTCCTTTCCCGCGGTGATGGTGAGCACCGCGATGCAGGGAGGCTGCACCTGTGAAAACTCCTCGTTGCTCCGCGTCGGCACGGGTAACATCGAATTTGCCGCGTTGTTTGCGCCGAATCCCCAAGGCATGACGACGGCCAACGACTGGACGAAGGAAATGTCCACCAAGGGATTTCCCGAATTGAAGCAGCACTATACGACCCTCGGCGCGCCCAACAACGTCACGCTGCACCGCGGCGAGCACTTTCCGCATAACTATAATGCGGTTGCGCGTTCGGCGTTCTTCACGCTCCTCAACAAGCATTTCAAACTCGGCTTTACGGAGCCGGTGATCGAGAAGGATTTTAAGCCGCTCTCGGCCCAGCAGCTCACCGTGTGGGATGCCGCGCATCCGGCCCCCAAGGCGGAGGATCCGAAATTCGAACGTTCGTTGCTGAAGTGGTTCACCGCCGATGCGGAGCAGCAATTGAAATCAGGCGACACCTCACCCGATCGCTTCCGCCAGCAAGTCGGCGCGGCGGTCGAAGTGCTGATCGGCCGCACGTGGGCGGGCGCGGGCGATATCCAATGGGAGACCAAGCAACAGCAGAACCGTGGCAGTCATCTCGAGGTGACCGGTCTCGTGCGCAACTCCACGCACAAGGAGGAATTGCCCGCGGTCTGGTTGGTGCCGAAGCAGGCCACCAATCGGGCCGTGGTTTGGGTGGACGCAGCTGGCAAGTCGGCGCTGTTTGCCGCCGACGGATCACTGGTGCCCGGTGTGAAGCGGTTGGTGGATGCAGGCGTGGCGGTGCTGGGCGCCGACCTGCTGTTCCAAGGCGAGTTTCAAGCGGATGGTCAGCCGTTGAAACAGGTGCGCACGGTGGCCAACCCGCGCGAATTCGCCGGATACACCTACGGCTACAACAATTCCTTGTTCGCGCAG
>JBEENF010000276.1:0-5450 GCA_041192325.1 Verrucomicrobiota bacterium | reverse complement strand
CTTCTTCCTGCAGTTTTTCCCAGACCTGATCCGCAACAGCCACCTCTACATTTTGGATACGCCGCTGTTTCGGGTGCGGAACAAGAAGAAGACGATGTACTGCTACTCGGAGCAGGAGAAGCAGGCGGCCGTGAAGGAGCTGGGGGCCAGCCATGAAATCACGCGCTTCAAGGGCCTCGGGGAAATCTCCGCGGGGGAGTTCAAGGATTTCATCGGCGAGAACATCCGGCTCGAGCCCGTGACGTTGAATCATCTGTTCAACAGCGACGACCTCCTCGGATTTTTCATGGGCAAGAACACGCCGGAGCGACAGGACTTCATCATCGATAATTTGAAAGTGGAGAAGGACCTGGTGGCAGTCTGACCGGGCCGGGCGGTGGCGCGGCCCGTTTAATCCGCGTCAGGTTATTTGCGTCAATGATCCGCGATGGACAATATGGGGACGAACCGTTCGCTCGGTGAATCGCGCGATGTCTTTCGTCTCTTCCAAATTCCCTGGCCGGACGGCGGCGGCGGCGTACCGGACCGCCTGTGCGCTCAGCGTGGCCGGGTTACTGGCCGTTTTGGGGGGCTGCGCCACCGTGCCCAAAGCCCAGGTGCCGATCGCGCAGTTGCCGCCGGACCAAATGGCGCGGGCCGCCCACAATCTCCAGGTCTTCAACGCCGCGTGGGATCTGGTGAACCGGCGCCACTACGACCCAAAATTTCAAGGCGTCGACTGGGAGGAGGCGGCGGCGCGTTTTGGGCCGCAAGCGGCGGCGGCGCCCGACGACCGCGCGCTTTACCGCACGATCAACGCGATGGTGGGGCTCTTGCGGGACAGCCACACGCGCGCGTTGCCCCCGGTTCAAGTCGAGGAGCGACGCACGCAGGTGAGGGCGCGGACGGGGTTTAACATGGCTCGGATGGAAACGCGCTGGGTCGTGATGGAAGTGCTGCCCGAAAGTCCGGCCCAGGAAGCCGGGGTGAAGCCGGGCTGGATTGTCGAAAAGCTCAACGGCGAGGCTTGGGGGCCGCGCAGTGAATTTCGACCGCGCGCGGGAGAGACCGCCACGTGGGAGTTCATCGATGAAAACGACCGTACCGTAACGCTGGACCTCGTGGCGAAGCGCCTCTCCATCGCGTCGCGGCAAACGGCGCGGGAACTTCCCGGTGGCTTCGTCTATTTGCGTTTCGATGAGTTCGACGCCCTGGATCGGCGCTGGCTGAGCAGGCAGTTGAAACAGCACACGGCTGCGCCCGGAGTCGTGGTTGACCTGCGGCGAAATCCGGGCGGCGACACTTTTTCCCTGGGTACCAGCATCGGCGAATTCTTCGACCGCGCGGTTGATTGCGGCACGTTCATCACCCGCAGTGGCGCTCGCACGGTGAAGAACTCGTGGCAGATCGGTTCGGCGAATTATCGCGGCCCGGTGGTGGTGCTGGTGGACGCGGGAACGGGCAGCGCCGCGGAAATTTTTTCGGCCGTGCTGCAGGATCATGGCCGGGCGACGGTGGTGGGGCGGAAAACGGCCGGGGCCGTGCTGGCGAGTTGGTTTCACCGCTTGCCGGACGGCGGCGAGTTGCAATTGAGCCGCGAGGATTACGTGGCGCCCAAAGGCCGCCGGATTGAGGCGAATGGTGTGATGCCCGATGTCATGGTGCCGCGAACGCTCAAGGATCTCCGGCAGGGCCGCGATCCGGACTTGGAAGCCGCCGTGCGGGTGTTGAGCGGGGAAAAGCCTCCGGTGGAGCAACGCGCAGCTCCGGTGGCGCTGCGGTCGATGGGGCCGCAAAAAAATCCACTCGCCAGCGCCTCGTGGTAACGAGACCGGCGGGTGGATTCGGCGCGGTGTTTACCGCGAGGACAGCCGCTCCTGGCGAGCGGCGGCGCTCAGTTCGTGATGTCGAAGGTCGTGCTTTCGCTCCGGATCGGCAGGTACACCTTATACCATTCCTTTTGGGCGGGACTATCCGCATACCCCTTCAGCGCGGCTTCGTCGGCAAATTCCATCACGAAGGCATTGGCTTTGCCGCCCTGGACTTTGATGGATTTTATCCAGGCGCGGGTAATGCCCTTGTATTGTGATGGGAGCGCTTTGACTCCGTCCAAGGCCGCTTGGATTTGCGCCGGGGTGGTGCCGGGCTTCCAGGACACGGTCACAACGTGGATCACGGACTTCGGGTTCGATTGCGCCGCGGAAGCGGTCGCAGCGCCGAACAGGATCAGGCCGGCGGTCATCAGGGTCATCAGTAACTTCTTCATATTTATTCCTTTTTAGAGGGTTCTCCGTCGCCCGATCGCGCTTAAATGCGATACGGGAAAAGAATGTTTCTTGGGTCGGGCGTGCGATTGTCAAGGCGGACTGGCCGGCGTCCCGCCGCGGGTGGGCTTCCGGTCCGGTCCGGCGCCAAGGCCTTTATTGCGGTGGGCCGCGAGGCACTCTTACGTCGCTTCATGTCAAAACCGACGTGCCGTTGGGGAATTCTGGGAGCTGCAAACATCGCGCGGAAAAACTGGCAGGCCATTCGCGATGCGGGCAACGCCTCGCTGGTTGCCGTGGCCAGCCGGGACTTGGGCCGGGCGCAGGCGTTCGTGGGGGAGTGTCAAGTCGATGCGCCTCATCCCCACCAGCCGCTTGCGATTGAAGGTTACGAGGCACTGTTGGCCCGCCCGGACATCGACGCGGTTTATATCCCGTTGCCGACGGGGGTCCGGACCGAATGGGCCGTGCGGGCCGCGGAGGCCGGCAAACACGTGCTCGCCGAAAAACCCGCTGGTTGCAGCGCCGCTGAGGTGCGGAAAATCATCACCGCCTGCGCGCGAAACCGGGTCCAGTACATGGACGGTGTCATGTTCATGCACAGCCGGCGCCTGCAACGCCTCCGGACCGTGCTCGACGACGGCGCCAGCGTCGGATCGATCCGCCACATCGCGTCGCAGTTCAGTTATGCGGGCGATGACGACTTTTTCGCGACCGTTGCCCGCACGCATGGCGTGTTGGAGCCGCTGGGTTGCCTGGGGGATCTCGGCTGGTATTGCATTCGCCTGCCGCTGTGGGCGCTGGGGGAGCAACTGCCTTTGCAGGTGACCGGACGAATCTGTTCGGCCACGCCGGCCGCGTCCGGCAACGCGGCGGTGCCGCTGGAATTTTCGGGCGAGCTCTTTTTTGCGGGCGGCGTGTCAGCGTCATTCCATTGCTCGTTTACAGCCCACAATGCGCAATGGGCCATGATCAGCGGGTCGCGGGGCCTGCTGCAATTGACGGACTTTGTGATTCCGTTTGCCGGGTCGCACACACGCTTCGGCGTGGATCAATCCGAATTCGAACTTAAGAACTGCCAGTTCAACATGCGTGAAAAGCGCTTTCAGGAGCAGATCGAAGAGCCGGCCAACAACGCTCCGGGGTCGCAGGAAGCCGCGTTGTTCCGGGACTTTTCCGAGTGCGTACTGACGGGCAGAATCGATCCGCGCTGGCCGGAAATGACCTTGAACACCCAGCGGGTGCTGGATGCCTGCCTCTGGTCGGCCCGCCACGGTTCGGCGCCAACCGCCCTGGGGAATTTGGCGTCGCACTAGGCCGCTGCGTCACCCGGCCCGCAAAACTTGTATGGCGCCGCACTGATTCGCCCGCCGGGCAACGGGCCCCTTGACGCGGTCCTTGCGCGCGTGCCAGCGTGCACCTTCCAATCCATTTTCATCGAGAATGCCCAAGAAGAAGAGCTCAAAGAAGGACAACTCCCAGGCGGAGTTGCCGCTTAATCCCGCCGCGGAATTGCCTCCTGAAATAGCCGCGCAGAAGTCGGGCGCCGGCGCGGATCCCAAACCGGACGAGCCGAAAGTGGACGAGCTTGTGACGGTGGTGTCCGCGGAGGCTCCGCCCCCGCCCAAACGCCGCGGTGGCGACACGGTGCAAACGGAGGATTCGCCGCTGGCGCACAGTTATCGGAATTGGTTTCTCGAATACGCGAGCTACGTCATTCTCGACCGCGCGGTCCCGCACCTCGATGACGGGCTCAAACCCGTGCAGCGGCGCATTCTTCACACGCTGTGGGAAATGGACGATGGCCGCTTTCACAAGGTCGCCAACGTCGTCGGCCGCACCATGTCCCTTCACCCTCACGGCGATGCGTCCATCGGCGCCGCCCTGGTGGGCATTGGCCAGCGCGCGTTCCTCATCGAGCCCCAGGGTAATTTTGGCAACACCCTGACCGGGGACGATGCTGCCGCGCCGCGTTACATCGAGGCGCGGCTGACGAATTTCGCGAAGGACGTGCTATTCAATCCCAAGACGACCGCGTGGCAATTGAGCTACGATGGGCGGGCGCGCGAACCCGTCACGCTCCCAGCGAAGTTTCCCATCGTGCTGCTCGACGGAGCGGAGGGCATCGCCGTCGGCCTGGCGACCAAGATCCTCCCGCATAATTTCAACGACCTTTGCCGGGCGGCGATCAATCATCTGCAGGGGAAATCCTTTCGCATTTTTCCGGATTTCCCTTCGGGCGGCATCGCGGATTTCACGGAATACAATGATGGGGAGCGCGGGGGAAAGGTGAAGATCCGCGCCAAGATCGAGCAACGTTCCAAGTATTTGCTCGCGATTACCGAGCTGCCCTTCGGAACCACCACCGAAACACTGATCGAGTCCATTTTGGCCGCCAACGCCAAGGGCAAGATCAAGATCCGGCATGTGGACGACAATACGGCGGACGCGGTCGAAATCCTCATTCACCTCCCGCAAGGCAGCGATCCGGACCAGGTGATCCAGCAGCTTTATGTTTTCACGAGCTGCCAGCAGAACATTTCGCCGGCGGCCTGCGTGATCGAGCATGACAAGCCGCAGTTTCTCGGTGTGCGCGAAATTCTGCGGCGCACGGTGGACAACACGAAGGAGTTGTTGAAGCGGGAGCTCGAGATCAAGCTGGAGGAACTCGAGCAGCAGTGGCACTGGGATTCGCTCGAGCGGATCTTCATCGAGGAGCGGATCTACCGGCGGATCGAAAAATCCAAAACCTGGGAAAGCGTGCTGGAAGAGATTCGGGAAGGCTTGAAACCTTTCCTCAAGACGCTGCGGCGGCCGGTCACCGATGAGGATATCGCGCGGCTGACGGAAATCCGCATCAAGCGCATTTCGGCCTACAACCGCTTTCAAGCGGATGAGGCGCTGAAGAAGATCGAGGACGGAATCAAGGAGACGAAGGCGAATCTCAAGAACCTGACGGCCTACGCGATTGCCTGGTTCGAAATGTTGCAGGAGAAATATGGCAAGGGCCGGAAACGTCGGACCAGTTACGATGAGATCGAGCAGATCGACGCGTCCGAGGTCGTTTCCGTGAACCAGCGGCTGTATGTCAATCGGGACGACGGCTTCATCGGGCTCAACTGGCGGCAGCACGAGTTCGTGCAGGAGTGCACGATCCTCGATAGCGCCCTGACGATTATGCGGGATGGTTCGTTGAAGGTCGCGAAG
>JBEENF010000275.1:0-5453 GCA_041192325.1 Verrucomicrobiota bacterium | reverse complement strand
GCCGTCTCCACCAAGGGAAACTTGAGCAATGTCGCCAGCCGATGGTGGCGGATGCCATAAAACGCCGCAAATTCACGAATCTGCTCAGCCGCCGCAGCGTCCCCGCCCGCGCCACTCCGGATGCCGGCGATCATCAAATTCCGGGCGGTGTGTTCAGTGGAGATGAATTCGAAAACCCGCGTGCGATACCCGGCCCATTCAAGCAGCTGGGCGCGCAACGCGTCCGTGACAAACTCGGCCTGGCGCTCTTGAAAGATGCCATGGCGCAGGGCGCCAGCGAGCACCGGTGCAGCGGTTAGCTGCGAACGCAATTCCTTCTGGCAACAGGGCGCCACGACGAGCAGTCGCGCCGCGCAGGCGACTCCACGGGCCAGCGCGTCGTCCGTGGCGGTATCGCAGGCGTGCAGCGCGATCAAAGCGTCGCACCCGTCGACGTGGCTGTCGGCGATGGATCCGGCGCTGAAAGAGAGTCGCGCGGTCAGGCGGTTTTCCCGGGCCACGCGCTGGCAAAGGTCGACGAGTTCGGGCCGTAGCTCGATTCCGCGCACGATCGCGCGTTCTCCCAGCACGGCGGCGAGCGCAAAGGTGAGATAGCCTTTGCCGCTGCCCATATCCACGACTTGCAACGGCGGGCGTTTCCTTTCCGCCACTTCCCGCGCCAACCCGGAGTCGTCCAACAAATGGGAGAACAATTCGGCGAACTTCTGAATCTGGCGGAATTTATCCGCCATGCCTTCGCGTGGTTGACCCCGCGGGTTGGTCACCCCCAATGCCTTAAGCCAGGGCGCGTCCGCGGAAATAAGGTGCGATTTTGGCCGGTCGTGCGCCAGTGACAATGGTACCGGCGGCGCTTCCGGGCCAGAGTTTGCGGACGCTTGCTTGATCCGCAGCCGCGCGACGCCGTCCGGCTGACATTCGAGCTGGGCGGATTGCCCGGTCGTAAACAGATGCGCATCGAGAAAACTGGCGCCAATCAACGCTTCCAGCTCCACCACCGCGGCTTCCGGCGGATGATTCTTGGTCACATCGCGCGTGGCGTGACGCCACAGGAAGCCCAGGTGATGGCCGGACTTCAACGTCACCGGCCGCACATACAAATTTTCCAGCGACGCGTCACGGCCACGATACTTGCCCAAGGTGAGCTTTTCCATCGTGCCGTCGCGCAGCGCCGCGCGCAGCAGATCAAGAAAGCGGTCACGGGGGGAGGGCTGTGGCATGGAGGCAGGGAGAACTAAGCGGAGTTGGCCGTGAAGCCAATAACCCAGCCGCGGTATTTTTTTAGCATCGCTCCGTTGCGCCGCGAATGGGCCGCACGAGGGCAAACGGAGTTGGAAGGCGGCAGTGCCTCCTGCAACGCGGCAAAATAGGTCGCCGCGGGCAACCGACCGGTGGAGGAATATGCACCACCCACCGGTGAAACGCCCGCGAGTATTCGCCCCAACGACGAGTGCGGCGGCGTCTCTCTTTCGCGCCTGCCCACCACCAGCGGACTGATTCAGGTCGTATCCGGAACCCGGTTGCAAACGGATTCCCCCCCGGGAGGTTAGTTCGCCGCCAAGACAGCCTGGCGCGCCGCCGCGGAAAGGGGGAGCCATTTTCCCGGGGCCAATTCGCCCAGCGGAAAATTCCCAATGCGCGCGCGGATGAGTCGCAAAGTGGGATGACCGATCGCCGCCGTCATGCGACGCACCTGGCGGTTTTTGCCTTCGACCAGTTCCAGGGCGAGCCAGGCTTCGGGCACGTTTTTGCGAAAGCGGATGGGAGGATCGCGCGGTAATACCACCGGAGCGGCTTCGAGCAGGCGAGCGCGGCAGGGCAGCGTGCGCTCGCGACCGAGCAGCAGCCCGGCTGAAAGGCTGGCGAGCGATTCGTGCGTCGGCACGCGTTCCACCTGCGCCCAGTATTCTCGGGGGTGGCCGTGTCGTGGATCCAGCAGACGGCTGTTGATGCCGGGTTCGTCGCTGAGCAGCAGCAGTCCCTCGGAGTCGGCGTCGAGCCGCCCGAGCGGGTAGACGGACGCGGGCAGGCCGAATTCCGCGAGCGTGCGCCAGCGCGAACCGGGCTCGGGGGTGAATTGTGACAGCACGCCATACGGCTTATGGAACGCGAGAAGCACGGCGGCCAGTGACGGGAGAGTTGGGGCAGCTGACAAGGGGAAAGGCCATTGCGCCGACCCGAACTGAGCCGGAGCGCGCGCGGATTTTCGGTCGCCGAATCCGCCCGCAGTCGCCCAGTTCAGGCTGGTTTCGGCAGCTCCAGCCCGTACCGTGAAATGAATTCCGCCGCTTTGCCCATGAACACCCGCTTCGCCGATTCCATTGCCCGCCACCTCCCGCAAATCGTTGCGCTGCGGCGTGAACTTCACACGCATCCGGAAATTGCCTTCGAGGAGCAATGGACCTCGGGACGCATCGCGCGCTTTCTCGAGGAGAGCGGCGTTTCGTTTCAGCGGGGGTTTGCGAAAGGCAACGGCATTGTCGCCACGATTCGCGGTCGCGGGGCGCGAACCGTCGCGCTGCGCGCCGACATCGACGCGCTCCCAATTCAGGAGCAAACGGGTCTGCCCTACGCGTCGCAGATTGCCGGTCGGATGCATGCGTGCGGTCACGACGGCCACGCGGCAATTTTGTGCGGCGTCGCGCGTTTGTTGCAGGAGAACGCCGCGCAACTTCCGGGCACAGTCAAATTGCTCTTTCAGCCGGCCGAAGAAATTACCAGCGGCGCCGCGCTCTTGGTCAACGAAGGCGCGCTGGAGGGTGTTTCCGCGGTTTTCGGCCTGCACGGCTGGCCCGAACTTCCGGTGGGGCATGTAGGCGTGAGAAGCGGCTGCTTGATGGCCGGCTCCAGTAATTTCTTCATCGAAATCACTGGTCGGGGCAGCCACGGCGCCAATCCCGGAGCGAGCATCGATCCCGTGGTAGTGGCGGCGCATCTGACCACCGCGTTGCAGGCGGTGGTCAGTCGCGAAACCAATCCGTGGGATGCGGCCGTTGTAACCGTCGGCCGCATTCAGGCTGGCACGACAACCAACATCATTCCGGAGACGGCCTATCTCGACGGGACGTTCCGCACGCTTTCTTCGTCCCTGCAGACGCAGATCCGCGCCGCGATCGAACGCATGACCCAAAACATCGCGGCGGCCTTTCGGGCGACGGCCACGGTGCGTTTTGGCGACTCACCGTGTCCGCCCTTGCTCAATGACGTGGCGATGACCGATCTGGCGCGCCGCACCGTGGACGAATGTTTCGGTCGCGAAAAACGCGTCGAGCTCGATCACCCCAGCATGGGCACGGAGGATTTTGCTTATTATCTGGAGCGGGCGCCGGGAAGTTTCGTGTTCCTCGGTTTTCACGATGGCCGCGAGGGCCGTTATCCGCTGCTGCACAATCCGCATTTCGACTTCAATGACGCTGCCTTGCCGACGGGCATGGCGCTGCTCGCCGAACTCGCGATGCGCAGTCTGGCCGCGGGCGACGCGAAGTAACGCGGCGCCGCCGCATTGCCCGGCGGCGTTCGACTGTCGGCCCGAATCCTATTGCGCGCGCAAGTCGGCGAGCAGTTGCAGCAGCGCATCCGTCATTTTGGTCGAGGTGTCCGGCGCCATTCGGTTTGTGCCGAGCCACGTTTCGTAGCCGCCGAGCGCGTGGTGCCGGGGCGTGGGTAGGTAGCCAAAATAGCCGTTCGCCAGCCCAATCGTAAACGTGGTCGGGGTCGGGCTTTTCTCCTTCAAGGTAAGTCCGATTTCAGCGAAGGCCTCAACGGGAACGGAGAGCACCGCCAGCTCTCCGATGCGAAACGCGTGGAGCGGGAAACGAATGTGCTCGGGATAATCCGCCATGTAGAGCGTTCGCTGGGCATACGCGTCTTCGTTGACGTGCGTGGGACTTCGCGCCGTTCCGCGCGCCTGCACTTGTTTCGCCCATGTGATAAGTTCTGGCGTGGGACGGCGGGTGTTGAGCTCAAGGTCAACAAAAGCGGCTTTCAAGCGCGCGCCGTCCCGGTGCGGCAAGGCGGCAATCGCGCGTTGGATTTTTTGGGCCATGTCGTTTGCAACCAGGCGCATTTTCGCGCCATTCGGCAGACGCTCGCGGGGTTGCGCCGGATTGTTGTTGTTGATATCGCCACTCGTGCCGTTGGTCAGCAAACCCACGAACGGCGGATCCTGGCGGTCGGCGCCGAGCAATTCCTGGATGCGATCCGCGAAGACGCCGAAATAGTCGGCCGAGACGTCGCCGAGCTTGATGCCGCCGACGTAATGCAGCGAATAGTTGGCGAGGACGGCGAGCGGCCGTCCATTCGCCGCCTGCACGGAGACAAACGAAAGCCCCGGATCAATCGGGCCCGCCGTCTTGATCAATGCCGGCGAGGCAAACGGCGGGTTCAAACGCACCTGGTCGATGCCGCCGAAGGGATTGCGCCGCAACTTCGGGTCGCTGACAAACCACCGGCGGTTGAAGACGTGGTCAGGCAGGTCAACCGTGCCCCAGGCGATGCGCGCAGGTTCGAGTTGATTGATCGCCTGCTTCACCCCGTCGACCACGCGCTTCGCGAAAAACGTTTCATACGCGGTCAATGGCAAGGTGAACTTCCGCGCATCGGAAGAGCGAATACTCGGGGCGGTGTGCGAATGGGTGGCCGACATGATAATGGCTTCCGGCGGGAGGCCCGTCTGCGCTCGAATCAACATTTTCACTTCGTCGACCACCTCGCGATTGAGCACCAGCGCGTCGCAGACAATGAACGCCAGCCGCGTGCTGCCGTCGTCGAGTACGAGGCAGCGGGCGTGCAACTCGTCCCGGACGTGGCGGGCCGTCACCTGGTCAAAGCTGCCGACGCGCATCACAAAGCCGAGCTCAGGCGTGATGTTGCTCGTCGCCGCTCCCGCGCGAAAGATTCCGCCGCCGGCCGCGTTCACGGAGCTGGTGGTGACCAAAGCCCACCCGAGCAGCCTCAATTTCGCGCCAAACCAAGCGCGCTTGGCGGCAGGCCATAAGAGCAAGGGCGAGGGCAGCATCAGGGGTTCGAGCAAATTGCCGCGTGGTGCTTTTACCCGCGTGACTTGATTTAAAAGGACAGTGCCGACGATTGCAACCGGGCCCGGAGTCAGCGCAGGTTTAAGCCTCCCCATGAAGACGGTCCGAGCGCCCCTCACTCTTCCAGTTCCTCCCAGCGTTGGCTTGTTCCAACGCTGGGACATCGCGCTCGGGGCGGTAAGCGTGGCCCTACTCGCCGCGCTGGTGGCGCCCTGCCTGGCGGCCGTCGCGCCGCCGGCACCGGGCGATCTCTACCGCAGCTCCTATCGCATTATTGACGTGCACACGCACGGAGTACTGCCGACCGAATCCGCCCTCCAGGCGCATTTCGAGGTCATGGAGGCGACGGGCGTGGACGCGTTCACCCTGCTGTTATACGATGGAACCGGTTGGCCGAATGTTGGCGGCTGGTCGAAAAGC
>JBEENF010000274.1:0-5458 GCA_041192325.1 Verrucomicrobiota bacterium | reverse complement strand
GTCCGTGAGCAACGAGGCGCAGAGAATCGGAAGGACGGAATTCTTGTTGCCCGACGGCGTGATCGTGCCGGAAAGCGGTTTACCGCCGTTAACAATGAGATCGGCCATTGAAGAGAGCTGGAGATGGGAGCTGGACGGGAGAGTGGGCGGTGGCGGGCGCGCGCTCCACCCGCTCACGCGCGCGGCTCCGCGGCCCAGAAAAAAGCGCCACCCTGCCGCACGGCAGAATGACGCCTTTGAAATGCGCGGGCTGCCGCGCCGGGAGCAAGAATTAACGCGACGGCGGCCTCAAATCGCTCCGCCGCCCTGCTGACCCTCGGGGTTGGGACCGCGGTCTTCGCGATACCCGCCACCGCCGCCCTCGCCGCCTCCGCCGCCAGGCCCACGCCCGCGGCCGCCCCGACGACGCCGACGGCGCTGGCCTTGATCGCCCTCGCCGCCCTGTTGCTCGCCCTGTTGGCGTGGATCGCCGCCTTGCGAATTGCGATGATCACCGCGATAGCCGCCACCGCCACCGCCTTGGCCGCCGCGTCCCTGGCCACCGCGATGCCGTTGGTGCTGGCCGCCGCGGTCACCGTAATCCCGGCGGGGTTCGCCGGCAGGACGCGCGTCGGGCGCCGCCGGCTTGGCAGCGGCAGCATTGCCCCCAAAGAGACCTTTTAACCAACCGAGGAAACCGGCGGGCTTGGGTGCCGGCGCAGGTTGCGGGGCCGGCGCCGAGTACGGTTGAGCCCGGGGCTCAAACCTTCGCTCATCGCGGCGGGGCTCGCGCCGCGGTTGACGTTCAAAGGGTTTCGGCTCGCCGCCCTCGCGGGACTCCATGTCGCGCGGTGTACGGGGGTCGCGTTGATCGCGCGGATCTCGCGGTTGGTTAGAACGGTCTCCGCGCTGCTCGCGTTCGGTGCGGAATGTCGGACGGTCGTCGCGACGGGCCGGCGCCGGCATACTGGCGGATTCGGGCGCAGCCGCTTCCCAGTTCGTCGAGGGGCGTTTGGCGGGTTCCGGCGGAAGGATTTTCAATTCCGCTTTTACCGGCTCCTCATACGGAAACATTGGTTTGGCGGCCTGGGGCGGCGACGTCGGCGCTGGCGCAACCGGCGCGACGGGCGTGGCCTGCTCTTGCGCGGCTTCCTCCGTGCGCTGAACGGCATCAAGGGATGCGGAAGACTCGGGCACGGGCGACCGGACGACGGCAGCCGGGGCAAGGGGAGCGGCCTGCGGGGCAGGCTCGTTGGCGACGGGCGCGCGGGCGACACTGGTCTCACCCGTGAACGGGTTCTTGTACTCGCTCTGGGCGGCGATAACCTGGACGGCGCTCGGTTGATAGCCAGCGGCCGGAGTGGCGGCGGGCGCAGTGGTGGGGCTGGGGCGTTTGCCCCGGAGGAGGCCGGAACCGCGGGTGGAGCCAAAAGTTGGCTTTACGGCGGGAACGGCGGCGGGGGAGGCTACGCGGACGGAGTCCGCCGGCGCCGGAGCGCTGACGGCCAAGTCGGCGGGGGCCTCGTTCGGCGCGCCTGACTTTTCATTATCTGACATGTGTGTGTTGGTTATGAAGCGGCGCTCACTCAAAAGAGGAGCAACCGTGGGTTATGAGAGCACCCGGAGCGCCGGGGCGCTCAACGAGTGCATGAAGCGTGAAAGATCGCCCGGCCCTGCCCTTGGAGCAACTGTAAATTCCGGCCGAGGTCCCGCGGCGCGCGACCACTTGCCACTTGCCTCTCTCCGCGCCGGCCGGCCAGCTTCACCTCCATGGACAAACTCGAGGAGATTTTTCGCATGCAGGATGGGCTGAATCGCCGGATCGGGGTCGTTTTGCCGCCCACCACCGATGAGGAGAAAACCAAATGGGTCCTCAATTATACCCGGGCAATGCAGCAGGAAACCGCGGAGTTGATCGATTCCGTGCCATGGAAGTGGTGGGCAAAATACCAGAAATTCGACGAGCAAAACGCGCGCGTCGAAGTCGTCGACCTGTTCCATTTTCTGGTGTCGCTCGCGCAGACGCTTGGCATGAGCGCCGACGACGTTTATCAGGCCTATCTCAAGAAGAACGCCGTCAATCACCAGCGACAGGAAAGCGGCTACGTCAAAAAGGACGAAGCGGACTCGAAGCACATTTAGTCGGGGGCAAACGCAACTTCGGGGCGTGCGCCTGAAGTGCCGGCGCGGGGCCAGACCCCCAGGGCTTCGGATGACTAACGCGACACGACAAACGCCGCCGTCACGTCGACCGCGACGTTGCCGTTTTCCACAATCGAGGCTTTGAGCTTGAGCTTGGCTTTGCCGTAGCGGCTCAAAGCTTCCTTGAATTCGGAAATAACGGCCTGTGCGGGGCGTTCACAAATGGCGCGAAGGTCGCCAATCACCGGCTTGCGGTAAGCGGCGCGGCTTTCCTTCACCACGATGCGCCACTCCGTCTTGTCCGCGCCTTTTTCATTCTTCATCAATTCCCAGACCACCCCATACCCGGCGAGCGTCGCGAGCGAAACCAAGCTGCCACCAAACGCCGTGTTGAGCGAATTTCGGTTCTGCTCCTTGGGGGCGGTCAGCACCAA
The DNA here is from genome assembly GCA_041192325.1 of Verrucomicrobiota bacterium. GTDB lineage: Bacteria > Verrucomicrobiota > Verrucomicrobiia > Opitutales > Opitutaceae > ER46. The sequence continues at coordinate 2,903 of JBEENF010000274.1, read as the reverse complement.
CGCCCGGGCATCACTGACGTCGACGCCGACGCCCATCGCTTTCGCCAAGGGTATCATCTCGTGCAGAAACAGCTCAAGCGCCGGAACCTTCACCGATTTCATTCTGGTTCACCTTGGAGGGTTTTTGTCACTGCGTCAAAGACTCTCAGGGCTACGCTGGTTATTTCGCGGCCGGCCTACCGGCGCCGCGCTTCTGGGGCGCCTGCTTTGCCCGGCACATGGGCCCGTTGCCGCGTTCAACCCACCCTCCCGCTGGAAATTTGCCCAGTGATCGGGTGGGGCGGGAAGGGTCGCGCCACACCTGGGAGCCCTGCCAAATCTCTGTAACCGCTTCCCTGAGTGCGATCGCGGCGTCCAGTTTGGAACTGGATTTACCGGTTCAGCGTCTTTGTTCTCAATCCTCGCATGTCAAAATCTTCCCTGGCCTGTCGCCGATTGGTGGGTTTTGTCGTTTCCATCGGGGCGGTGTGGGGTGTCCTCGCGCTCTGGCAGCGATCCTCTGCGCCAACCGTCAGCACCGGCCGCCGCGCCGTGGCCGGCAGTGCCACTGCCACGACTCGGGACGGCCCGGCAACGGCGCCTGCCGCGGGTTCCGTCACGCAGGCCGGGAGGGCGCTGTTTGCCTATGGGCGGCCCGTCAATGCCGCCGGACTGGATGCGATTTTGCCCGCGCCGGCGCGCGCGATTCATTACGTGCGGCTTAATTTGGCGCTTATCGCGGGGAAGCAGTCCCCTTTTTGGCAGTCTCCGGGCGTGGGGCGCTTGGAAATTCCTTTGCCTGACGGCAGCGCGCTGGGGGTAGTGATCGATGAAAGTGAAATGCTCGGGGCTGACCGTTTCACCAGCTCGGGGCATCTCGACGGGCGGCCATTGAGTCGGGCGCTGTTCGCCTACCATGCTGGTTTCCTGCATGCGTCGATCGAAGATCCCGACTGGGGAAAATTTGCGCTGCGCACGGCGACCGGGGAGTGGTCCCAATTCTATCGGCTCGACCCGGCGTTGATTGCGCCCTGTGGCGGGGGGCGGCGGCCGGTCGTTGACGGAGACGTTCTCGTAGCCGCAGCCGCCGATCGCGCCCGGCAAGCCGCGCTGGCGGGTGAGTTGGCGGAAGGATGGTCAGTGCCGGATACCGCGGCAGCGGAGAATGCGCAACGGGCAGAGGTTCACCTTCTGATGCTGCACACGCCGGCCTTGCTGGCGACATTGACCGGGGCGCCGCGGGCGGCGGCGATTCAAAACGCATTCGACGCCGCCATCTTGAAAGTGAACAACGCGCTCGCCGCCAGCCAGGTTTCGGCACGGGTTAAATTGGTGCGGATCGCGGAAACCAACTACGCAGGGGACGGGCTGGTGGACCCGCAAAACCGCTTCGTGCGTAATCTGCAGGACACCGCGCTCACCGCGCTGCAAAGCGCCACCGATGGGTCGATGGATGAAATTCATGCGTTGCGCGATCAGGCGGGAGCCGACGTGGTTTGTCTGGTGCTTAACCGGCAGGATGCCGCGAGCGTGGGACTCAGCTATGTGCTCGAGCGACCGGGCCAGAACCACAATGCGCTGTACGCGTTTTCGGTGGTCGAGTATGCCTCGCTGGTGGGAGGCAATGTGCTGCCGCACGAACTCGGTCATGTCTTCGGGTGTTCGCACGATCGTCCCCACGCCACCAGCACGGGTTCGTATCCGTATAGTTATGGCTATGCCTTTTTTGGCGCGGATGGACGGCAATATCGTGACATCATGTCCTATCCGCCGGGCACCGAGTTGAGTTATTATTCGACGCCCAAAGTGGTTTTGCCGCCGCCCATCAGCGCGGCCATTGGCATCGCCCCGGGAGTGCCGGGGGAAGCGGATGCCGCCCGGACGATTGAGCAAAACGCGTTCGAAGCGTCGGCTTTTCGACTGCAGACGCAGGCCGCCGCCAATGGCGGCGCGCTGATCAACGTGTCGACCCGCGGCTACGTCGGCGTGGGCGAGCAGGTGATGATTGGCGGCTTTGTGGTTAACGGCACGCAGCCGAAGAAAGTGCTCGTGCGCGGCGCGGGGCCGAGTCTGGCGAACTACGGGGTGGCCGCTGTGCTCAACGACCCGGTGCTCAGTATCTACTCGGCTGGGACGCGCATCGCCTTCAATGACAACTGGAGCGGACTGCCCGAGGGGAATGCCGTGGAGGTGCGCGCGGCCGCGAAACAGGTGGGGGCGTTTGATTTTATTGAGGGAAGCAACGACGCCGGACTCGTCGTCACGTTGCCGCCGGCGGCCTATACCGCCATCGTGGAAGGCAGTGGCGGAACAACCGGCACGGGCCTCGTGGAAGTGTACGAGGTGGAGCGGAGCGGAGGGAAGGTGGTTAACCTTTCCACGCGCGCTTACGCTGATCGCAATGGAAAGGAGATGTTCGGCGGCTTTGTCGTGCAAGGCGCAGCCGGAACGACGAAGCGCATTCTCATCCGCGTGCTGGGGCCGACTTTGAGCCGGGGCCCCTTGAATCGACCCGACCGGCTGGCCGATGCCATGGAGGATCCCTTCCTGGCAATCTACAACGCGGCGGGAGATCTGTTGATTCAGAACGACGACTGGAGCACCGGTTCCGAGGGAGGCGTATCGGCGCAAAACGATTTTCGGCCCACCGTCCGATACTATAGCGAAAAGCAAATTGCGGCGACGGGCTTTGCTCCCGCCAATCGCCGCGAACCCTGTGTCATGGTCGACCTCGCGCCGGGACTCTACACGGTGATCGCCTCGCCCTTTGAACTGGTGGATCCGAACCCCGCCATCGCCCAGGCGCCCAAGCCCGGGGTGGGGATCGTGGAAGTCTACGAAATCAACCCGTGAGGCGCCGGTTTTGGAGCCGCAACGGTGGCGCACTCGCGGCTACCCCGCCGGGAATTCAGGCGTGTGCCTGT
>JBEENF010000273.1:0-5477 GCA_041192325.1 Verrucomicrobiota bacterium | reverse complement strand
CTGTCTTAATGGGCCACCCGCCGTCCAGATATTTCGCGCAAAAAAGTGTTTTCACCCGTCTTAAAGTCCCACTCGTCCGGCTGCACCCGTTGTCAGGCGCGTCGTATCGGTTCAACGTGAGCTTTCGGCGCCCGAGTCACCGCGTTGGCCGATACGGTAAAGGAACTGCTCGGTGCGGATCAGCAAACTCTCTCCTGTGACCGCGTACGAAGCGAGTGTCCGCTCTCCCAGTTCGTTGGTCGCCAGCTTGGTAAACTTCTTGTCTGCCTTGAGCACGGTTCCGGTCCCGGTTTCGTTCTGAAAATAAATGCGCCCCGCGGCGGCCAGCGGCGAGGCGGAGTAATTTCCATCGATCCGTTCCTGCCAGTGCACGTCGCCACTTTTGGCGTCAAAACATGTGGCTACGCCCATGTCGGAAACCGCGTAGAGCTCGTCGCCCACCAGCAAGACCGAAGGCGTGAGCGGCGCTCCTTTTGCGGTCCGCCAAGCCACGTGGGTGTCAGTCACATCCCCTTCACCGTCCACGCGAATCGCCAGCAGATCCGCGCGGTTGAACCCCGTGCCAATAAAGACCAGTCCGTGCCCAAAAACTGGCCGCGGCACCACGGAGTATCCGGTTCCATAACGCACGCGCCAAAGCTCCCTTCCGTCCTGGGGATCCAAGGCGAACACCGCGCCGCTCCCCGGCGTGATAAGCTGCGCGCGCCCCCCGGCGTTGATCAGGAGCGGCGTGCAGAACGAAAAATTCTGTTTCGCCGCGGATGCGCCGCGCCGCACCTTCCAAGCCACCGCCCCGGTCTTCTTTGCCAACGCCACGACAAAGGGCTCCGTCGCGCCATCTCCATTATAGATCAGGAAGTCGCCAACGAGGACGGGGGACCCGCCGTTCCCGTGCACGGGGTCGTAGCCGAGACTGTCATTGCGCCACACAAGCTTGCCGTCGCGGTCGAGACAGGCCGTCCCGCGATGCCCAAAATGCGCGTAGATGCGGTCGCCCTCAATGATCGCAGTCGGGCTGGCCGGACTGCCCTTGGCGTGACCGGGTTTGGGCGCGGCCTCCTCCGCGGGAAACACTTCCGTGGTCCACGCGAGTTGCCCGGTGTTAACCTCAAAACACAAAACCTGCAGGGCCGCCCGCCCTTCCGCCCCGGAGACTCCCGTGGTCAAAATCACACGCCCCCGGCTTACCACGGGCGACGACCAGCCCACACCGGGCACCGGCTGTTTCCAAACGACGTTCTTGGTGGTCGACCATTCCAATGGCAGTCCTCGCGCGGTGGCATGGCCCTGTCCGGTCGGGCCGCGAAACTCGGGCCATTCCTCGCCGCGGGCCGGCGCGGATCCGTCCGCCAGGCAATGAGAGGCGGATATCGAGAATACGGCGATGAGGAGTCGGTGCATAATAAGAAAGGCGCGGATCAGAACAACCGTCATTCCGCCGCCCGCAAATCATAACAGAGCAATCGCGGCGGCTCATTCTTGAAGGAACTCTTGGTATTTTGGCAGACATACAGCAGGCCCTGGCTCACCACCGGCGGGGTCCAGCTTTCGGTCGCCGCAAACAACCAGGTGCGAGCGAGCTCGCGATAACCCTCCGGCGCCAAATCGAGCCAGAGCAGATGCCCAAATTCGCCGAGACAGAGGGTCCGGCCATCGACCATCAGCAGCGAGGCGCGAAACGACCCGGCATTCAGATTCCTCGGGCCGCTTTTGGTTTCGATCTTCTCCTGCCAGAGCGGCTGCGTGCGCCATACTTCCTTCCCGGTTGCCAGCTCGACGCACACGAGCTCGGCGTCCTGCGGCCCGTGGCCGTCGACGCCGTAGAGATGCGCGCCCTTGGGAATCGCAGACATGAAATGCATGCCGAACTTCACATTCGTCCAAACCGTTCGCACGCTGCCATCCGCCAAGGCCTCAAGCATGGCGCCGCCCGCGCCATAACATTCGGCGACGAAGACGCGGTCACCGATGACCACGGGAGAGGCGGCATTGACCGACTCGTACCGTTTGCCGCGCCACGGAAAAGTGAAGTCCACGTTTCCGTTTTCCGGATCGATGCACATCAAACCCCCGGTGGCGGGCTTGCTCTCGCCGCCGGCAAAAACGTATACGCGCCGGCGGCCGTGCACCGTGGCCGGAATGGGCGACGCATAACTCGGGCCCCACTCCGCGCCGGCGCCCCAAAGCATCTTGCCCGTTTGCGTGTCAAACGCGGCCACACACGGACCGCCCGGCGCGCCCACATTCACGATGACCTTTTCACCCTCCACCAGCGGCGCCGCGGCGACCCCAAAAAAATTCTGCGTGAGCTTAAACTCGTTCAGAAGGTCGCGCCTCCACAGCATCTGCCCGGTCTGCAGATCGAGGCAGTGCAGCTTTCCCTCCGCGCCGAAGGTGAAGACCCGGTTGCCCGCCATCACGGGGCTGGCCCGCGGACCCGGATTAAAACCGTAGCGATCCCGATAGGCGCTGGGGTAGCGGTATTGCCAGTACCGTTGGCCATCGCTCGGTCGCAGGCACTCGACCACCTCGTCGTCGGCCACGCGGTGAAACAGGATCAGGCGATCGCCCGCCACCACCGGCGGAGCAAACCCCTCGCCTTTCTTCATCTCCCAAACCAGGCGAAGCCCCTCCGCGGGGAATTCCTTCAGCAGGCCGGTCTCGGCCGAAAACATATTGTGCGTGGGCCCGAGAAACGACGCCCAGTCCTCCGTCACCGCGCCGCGAGGCAATGGTTTGGGCGCAAGGTGAAAGGTCGCTTCGGGGTTTTCGCGGGCAACCGGCGCCGCACCGCTCTTGCGCTGGCTCACGGCGGGGGGCGCGGGATCGGAAAATACTTGCCCGGCGGCGGGGGCGCGCGCTGCGAGCAGGAACAGTAGCGACCACTGGCGGGCGAACCGCCCCCATGGGGCGCGAGTGCGTTGACGGAGGGGAAAAGACAAACTCACACGGGAAGGAAACACATCCATGGATGGGGGTCGGGGCACTGAGCCCGAGGCCCGGGTCCACGGCGAGGGCAAATTCCGCCCCCTACCCACCACCGCTTTCATGCGCCGAGGTTTCTTCCGCGATCCCTGTCCCATACCTCCTCGCACCCCAGCAGGGAACCTTCCGGCTCGACATACGACTTCGCCCCGGCGCCATGAAGACATGCCCTTTCGCCCCGCCGCCCTCTTCATTCGACTTGTTTTCGCGTGGTCCATCCTGAACGGCCTGGCGGACGCGGCGCCGGCCGCGCCGCTTCCGACCGCTGGCCGGCCGCTGCCTGCGTGGGAACGGGGCTGGCTGGATATCCATCAAATCAACACCGGGGCGGGCGATGCGGCGTTGTTCATTCTGCCGGACGGAACCACCTTGCTGCTCGATGCCGGCGCCGTAAATCGCCGCTCCGAGCGACCGCCGCAGTATGATGCGCCCCAACGGCCCGACCCGAAGCAACGGCCGGGTCAGACCATCGCCGCCTATATTCAACGCGTGCATCCCGACGGCGCGCGCGGCGAACTCGACTATGCGATGCTGACGCATTTCCACGGGGATCACATGGGCACGGTAATGCCAGAATCGCCGCGTTCGGCGCTGGGCGGATATCAACTTACCGGCATCACCGACGTCGCCGAAATCATCAACGTGCGGCTGCTGCTCGACCGCGGCTGGCCCGACTACGATTATCCCGCGCGTTCCGGGGGCGCAGAGATGCAGAACTACCGCGCTTTCGTTAAACACCAGGTTGCGCGCGGTCGGCAGGTCGCGCGATTTGAAGCCGGCCAGTCGGCGCAATTGGTGCTGCGCCGCGAGCCCCGGGCCTTCCCCGGCTTTGAAATCCGGAATATCGCGGCGAACGGTTTCGTGTGGACGGGCTCAGGCACGGAAACGCGCAATCGTTACCCCGCGGGGGTCGTGCCGGTGGAGAACAACTGCAGCCTCGCGTTCCGCCTGCGCTACGGGGCTTTCACGTATTTCAATGGGGGAGACATGGCGGGATTTCTCGAATCGAAATCCGCCCCGTGGGACGAGATGGAGTCAGCGGTCGCTTGGGTGACCGGGCCCGTGGACGTGCACGCGCTGAACCACCACGGCACCCAGGATGCCGCGAATCCGTTTTTCCTGAGCATCCTGCAGCCGCGCATACACCTCCTGTCGACTTATGCGGCGAGCCAGCCATCGCCCGGCGTGATGCGCCGGTTGCTTTCCGAACGGATCTATCCGGGGCCGCGGGATATTTTCATGACCAATAGCGATTGGCCGGGCCGGCGCGCGCATATGGTCAAGCTTTTCGGCGAAGCGGAAACCGCGTGGGTGTGGGAGCGAATTTTGCAATCCGCTTCCCGCCAAGGGCACGTGGTCGTGCGCGTGGAGCCAGGCGGTGCGCACTATCAGGTCATCGTCATCGACGACAGCCGCGCCGAAGGAAACATTCTCTCGGTCCACGGACCGTACCCCTCGCGCGGAGTAAAGCCGTGACTGCCTGCCACGCACCGGCGCGCGTCCTCAAAATCCGCCCAACATGCGTTCAGTTTTCTCCGGCGAGGGCGTACATCTGCGTCTGGCCCGTCAGGTAAAGCACGCCATTCGCCGCCACCACCGTGCCGTGGGCCATGTCGGCAAAAGCCTCATTCGTCGCGATCACCTTTTTCTCCCGGCCCGTCGCAAAAACAACGACCGCGCCCTCCGCGCCCTGGATGTAAACCTTCCCGTCCGCCACCAGCGGCGAGCCCCAAATGATCGCCTTCAGATCGTGCGACCACAGGCGTTTCCCCGAACCGGCATCAATGCAGCTGAAATAACCGGTGGCATCGGCGGCGTAGACCAGTCCGTCGTACACCGCGACCGTCGAAAGGCTGTCGTTGAATTCGTCGCCCCCCAGTCGCCAGAGCTCGGCCGTTTTGGTGACATCGCCCTGGCCCCGCGCATCGATGCAGCGCAAGGCCCCGGGCCCCACGCTCGCCTCCGGTTCACCAATGGCGATGAAAACGCGGTCGCCAAAAAACACCGGCGCCGCGGTTAGATTGAACGTGGTCTCCGGTTCGCCGGACGTGGACGGCTTCTCGTGCGCCTTGCAGTTGAATTTCCAAAGGAGCTTTCCCGTCCCGGGCGCGAAACTGTACAGCCAGCCGTCGCCACCCGGAAAAGCCACCTGCGGTTTCCCGTCGACCACGCCGTATCCGGGTGAGCCCCACTGGCCCGTGAGCAGGTTGCCTTGGGGGGAGTTGTCCTGCCAGGCCACGCTTCCGTCCTGACGGTTCACCGCCAGGAAACTCGGCGCGGCGGGATTCTTTACTTTGCCGGTTTTATAATCGGTACCATGGCCCGTGACGACGAACACGAGGTCCCCTGCGACGAGCGGGGACGACGCCGAAGCCTGGTTCGGCGACACGCCGAGGGTCGCCCGCATGTCCAGCAGCCAGATCTGCCGTCCATCCGCCACGGCGCGGCAGACCAGCTCGCCGCGATTGCTGACGTAATAGACGCGATCGCCG
>JBEENF010000272.1:0-5488 GCA_041192325.1 Verrucomicrobiota bacterium | reverse complement strand
TCGTACATGGATGCGCAGGTCGGGAAGGTGATGGCGGCGTTGAAGGAAGCCAAACTCGAGGACAACACGATTGTGATCTTCACCAGCGACCACGGGTATCATTTGGGCGAACATGATTTCTGGGCGAAGGTAAGTCTGCGCGAGGAATCCGCCGCCGTGCCGCTCATCATTTGTGTGCCGGGCAAGAAGCCGGCCGTCTGCCATTCGCTCGCCGAATTGATCGATCTTTATCCCACTGTCTCCCGCCTCTGCGGGCTCGACGTGCCGGATCGACTCCAGGGCAAGGACCTCTCCCGCCTGCTTGATGATCCGACCGTTTCGGTGCGGGAAAGCGCCTTCAGCGTGGCGCCGTCGAGCAGGGGATTTCTCCTGCGCGAAGACAGATGGGCCTACATCCAATATGGGGAGGATGCCTCGGGGGGCATTGAATTGTTCGACATGGAAAGCGACCCGAAGCAATTCACCAACCTCGCCGCCCAACCCGAGCACCGCCGCAACGTGGAGGATTTCAAGGCAAAGTTGGCGGCGAAAATGAGGGAAGTACGAAGCAATGATCTTGGCCTCAACTACGCCAAACCGCCGGGGAAGAAACGTTAAAGCGCGACCACCATTCCGCGGGCGGAGCCGGGTGAAATCGCATCCGGCCCCGGGGGCATTGGCGCTTCAACTTTGCCGAACCGCACTCCAGCCTGACGCTCATGTCGCCCCTTGATCTCACGCGCGCGCCGGCCACCGATCCCACCGCAATCTATCGTTACCGCGACGGACTCTACGCCGTGGATCTGCTGACCGCCGCGCTGAGCGAGTTCGATTTCTTCACGTGGCTCGCGGCGCAACCCCGCGACCTCGCCACCATTTGTCGCGAACTCCAGATCTGCGAGCGGCCGGCGGACGTCATGCTTTCGCTCTTCGCCGCCAACGGTTTTGTGCGGAACGTCGCCGGTCTCTTTCAGGTGACCGAACTCGCGCGGGAACACCTCGTCCGCTCCTCACCCTGGTGCCTCGCGCCTTATTACCTTTCGTTGCGAGACCGGCCCGTCGCGCGGGATTTCATCACCATCCTCCGCACCGGCAAGCCCGCGAACTGGGGCAGCTTCCAGCACGAGAAGGAGTGGAGCCAGGCGATGCTCACCGATGAATTCGCCACGAGTTTTACCGCGGCGATGGACTGCCGCGGCGCGTATCTGGGGGCCGCGCTCGCCAAGGGAATCGATGCGCGCCACGCCACGCGCCTGCTCGACATCGCGGGCGGCTCCGGCATCTACGCCTGCGCCCTCGTGGCGCAACACCCCCACCTGTCCGCGACCGTGTTCGAGCGACCGCCGGTCGATCGCATCGCGCGAACGATGATTGCGAAGCGCGGATACGCGGGGAAAATCTCGGTGGTGGCCGGCGACATGTTTCAGGTTCCCCTGCCCTCGGGTTACGATCTTCACCTGTATTCCAACGTGCTCCACGATTGGGATTTCACCCAAGTCCGCGCGCTGCTGGCAGCTTCCTTCAGCGCATTGAACCCCGGCGGAACGCTCGTGGTGCACGATATGCATCTTAATGCCGACAAGACGGGCCCTTTGCCCGTGGCGGAATATTCCGCGCTCCTGATGGCGATCACCGAGGGGAAATGTTATTCGATCGCCCAGATGACAAGCCTCCTGGAGGCCGCCGGATTTGGGGAGGTGCGCTTTGCCCCAACCGCCGCGGACCGCAGCCTCATCACCGCGCGCAAGCCCCAGGCGGGGAAAAGCCGCGCACCCCACTACCGCTCGAATTCATGAATCCCTCCGTCGTTGCCCTTACTCCCCGCTTGGGGGTGCGCGCGGCCGTGCTTATGGTCGCTCTGCTCTCGAGCGTGAGCGTCGCGCGGGATGCAGCGCCGGCGGACTGGCCGGAATACCAGACGATCCCGGCGGCGAAACCCGACGAACTCACCCCCGCGAATGGCTGGCCCGCGTTGGAGTCGTATCGCAGTTGGACACGCTCACTGGGCGGCCCCACTTCGAATCGCTACTCCGCGCTCGATCAGATCAATCGCCGCAACGTGGGCCAACTGCGGGTCGCCTGGACGTATCGCTCGGGCGATGGCCCCGGCAACGTGCAATGCAATCCCATTGTCGTCGGCGACGTGTTGTTCGCGCCCACCGCCGGCAAAAAGATCGTGGCGCTGAACGCGACCACCGGCGCGGAGTTATGGCGCTTCATTCCCGAATCGAAGACGAACGCGCTGCAGGATATTCCCGCGCGCCGCGGGCTCACCTATTGGCCGGGCAACGCCCGGGCGCCCGCGCGCATTCTCTTCGCCTGTGGCACCTGGATCTACGCGCTCGACCCCGTCACCGGCGCCTTGATCAAATCGTTTGGCGACGACGGCCGGGCCGTCATTCCCACCGCCGGCACCGTCGGTGGAATCGTGTGGAAGGACATTTTCATCATCCCGGGTTATTTCGGCGATGTGTTCGGTTACGATGTCGCGACCGGCCGCGAGCGGTGGCGTTTTCACACGCTGGCACAGCCGGGTGAATTTGGCGGCGACACCTGGGAGGGCCGGGAAGTCGGCGCCAACTGCTGGGGCGGCATGGCCCTGGACGAGTCGCGCGGCATCGCCTACGTCTCCACCGGCTCGCCCAAACCCAATTTCGTGGGCACGGCGCATCGCGGCGAAAACCTTTTTTCGAACTGCGTGATCGCGCTGAACGCCGCGACCGGCGAGCGCCTCTGGCATTTCCAGGAAGTGCGGCACGACATCTGGGATTTCGATCTGCCCGCGCCCCCGAATCTCGTCACCGTCCTGCGGGAGGGCCGGCGCGTCGACGCGGTGGCGCAGGTCACCAAGATCGGCAACACCCTGCTGCTGGACCGCGTGACGGGCAAACCGCTCTTTCCTTTTCGCCTCCGGCGCGCGCCGGAGTCCGTGTTACCGGGCGAAAAGACGGCGCGTTACCAGCCGGATGTTCAGTGGCCCGAGCCCTTCATTCAACACGTGTTCACGTTCAAACCCGAGGACATCACCACGCGCACGCCCGCCGCCCGCGAATACATCAGCGGCTTGGTGGCGCAGGCCCGCATCGGCCAATGGTTCGCTCCCCCTGAACCGGCCAAACCGGCGATCTATTACGGTGACAACGGGGGGGCCAACTGGCCCGGCGCGTCCTACGATCCCACGACGGGATATTTGTACATCACCGCGAATGAACTGCCGTGGATCATCTCCATCGCGCGCAGCGACGACGCGCCGCCCTTGAAGCCGGCCACGGCGGGCGAAAAACAGTACCAGCAATGGTGCGCCGCCTGCCATGGCGCCACGCGCGGCGGCGTCGGCGTGGCCCCGCCGTTGCGCGGCCTGCGGCACCACCTGAACGACGAACAGATCATCGCGCTGATGAAGACGGGCCGCGGCGCGATGCCGGCGTCACCGCCCATGACCGATCTGCAGCAGAAACAGCTCCTGGATTTTCTGCTCGTGCGCGACCGGCCGCAGCCTCCACCGGCGCCCGGCGTTCCCCCGCAATACAGTCACTCCGCTTCCAAGCGCCTGCTCGATGCGGAGGGTTATCCGGGCATCAAGCCGCCGTGGGGCACCCTGAACTGCCTCGATCTCAACACGGGGAAAATCGTCTGGAAAGTTCCGTTGGGGGAATATCCGGAGCTGACCAAGGCCGGGGTCGCGAAAACCGGGACGGAAAATTATGGCGGCTCCATGACCACCGCGGGCGGGCTCGTGTTTGCCGCCGGCACCCGCGACGCGAAACTCCGCGCCTTCGACTCCGCGACCGGCGCTGAACTCTGGGCCGGTGATCTGCCCCACGATGGCTCCACTCCTCCGGCCACCTACGAAGTCGGCGGCCGCCAGTTCGTTGTCGTCGCCGCGCCCGGGGTCCGGATGCTCGGCGGCCCCGTGGGCGACGCGTGGGTGGCATTTGCGCTGGACCCGTAGCGCGCCGCGGACTGCCACGGCGCAGCCTGATCTGACGCAACACGCGAGATGGGCTGTACTTCGGCGCCGCCGCGCTGGCGGGATGATCCCGGTTTTCAGCAGCGCGCGAACTTGTATGATCCGTGTTGCAGCGGCGCGTGGCCTATCAAAGAAGCAAGGGAGACGGGGCGGAGCCAACAACGACTGGGGTTTTTTCTGGCTACTCCGTCCGGACGGTGACACCGATGGCACTGCGGCGCAGAAGCTACCCCTTTTTTTCCCTGCAGCTTCGCCGGCGACCAACGGCGGGACCTGGCAATACTTCCGTCTCATGCGTAAAATCCCTGCCCTCCTCCTTGCCCCGCTCCTCGTTCTTATCGTGCAGGCATTGGGCGCGCCGGCGCCGGTCACGGCACCAGTCGAGGGACTGCGCGATGCCACTCCGCGCGCGCACGCGCTGGTGGGTGGCCGGATCGTCGTGGCGCCCGGAAAGGTCATCGAACGTGGCACTCTGGTGATTCGGGACGGGGTGATTGTCGCGGTCGGCGCTGAGGTTGCGACGCCGCCCGACGCTCGGATTTGGGACGTCGCCGGCCGCACGCTTTACGCCGGTTTCATTGAGACCCACTCGGCCGCTTTTCTCCCCGCTGCCTGGAAACCCCTCCCATCAAGGCCCGTGGCGGGTCCGCCCGCCGCGGGGGCGGCGGCGCCCGCTGACGTGGGGGCGCGGTCCTGGAACGCGCGCGTAACGCCCGAGCGCTCGGGGGCCCGTGCGCTTGTACCGGAACTTAAGGCCGCAGAGGGCCTGCGCGCGCTCGGTTTCACCGCCGCGCACCTCGTGCCGGCTCGGGGCATTTTTCGGGGCCAAACCGCTCTGGTCAGTCTCGGCGAAAACGTGACGAACGCAGCGGTGATTCGCGCCGAAGTTTCGCAGCACGCCGCGTTCGAGCGAAACGCGGAACGACGCGGCTATCCCAATTCCCTGATGGGCGCCGTTGCGCTCGTCCGGCAGACACTTCTCGACGCCCAGTGGTACGCGGCCGCGCACACCGCCTTCGCGCGCGGCGCGAGCGGAGTGGAACGGCCCGAGGTCAATGCCTCCCTCGCCGCTCTGGGGCCCGTGACCCGCGGTGAACAGGCGTTATGGTTCACGCTGCAGGACGAACTTGACGTCGAACGCGCGCTGGGGCTGCAGCGCGAGTTTGGCCTCCGGCTCACGCTGGTGGGCAACGGCGCCGAATACCGTGCCCTGGCGGCGCTCGCGGCGGCGCGCGTCCCGGTGATCACGCCACTTGCTTTCCCCGAGACGCCCGTGATCGATACGCCCGGCCAGGCGCTGGATGTCCCGCTGCATGAGCTCCAGCACTGGGATCTCGCCCGCACCAATCCCGGCGTGCTCGCCAACGCGGGGGTGCGCGTCGCCCTCACCAGCGCCGGGCTGAAGCGTCCGGCTGATTTTTGGCCGAACCTCCGCAAGGCAGTTGCCGCCGGACTGACCGCCGATGCCGCGCTCGCCGGGCTGACGACCGTCCCGGCAGAACTGCTCGGCGCCGCCCAACTGGGCACGCTGGAGGTCGG
>JBEENF010000271.1:0-5493 GCA_041192325.1 Verrucomicrobiota bacterium | reverse complement strand
CTTGGCGGTGATCGCGAGGGTGAGTTCGTTTTTCACGGCGTCGATCGTGATGGTGTCGCCGTTCTTGATCAGGCCGAGCGGGCCGCCTTTCGCGGCTTCGGGCGTGATATGGCCGACGACAAATCCTCGGCTGCCGCCCGAGAAACGCCCGTCGGTGATGAGCGCGACGTCGTTGCCGAGGCCGCGACCCATGATGGCGCTGGTGGGCGAGAGCATCTCGGGCATGCCGGGGCCGCCGACGGGGCCTTCGTAACGGATGACCACAACGTGGCCGGCCTTCACCTTGCCGGTGAGGATCGCGTCGAGCGCCTTCGCTTCGCCGTCGAACACGATCGCCTTGCCGGTGAACTGGAGGCCTTCCTTGCCGGTGATCTTCGCGACGGCGCCGGTCGGGGCGAGGTTGCCGTAGAGAATGCGGAGATGGCTGTCGGGCTTCATGGGATTCGAGAGCGGACGAATCACATCCTGGTTGGCCGCGTAGGGCTTCACGTTTTTCAGGTTCTCCGCAAGGGTCTTGCCCGTGACGGTGAGGCAGTCGCCGTGAAGCAGGCCGGCATCGAGGAGCATCTTCATCATCGGCGCGACCCCGCCGACGCGCGAGAGGTGCGCCATGCTGTATTTGCCGGATGGCTTTAGGTCGCCAAGGACGGGGACCTTTTTGCCGATCCGCGTGAAGTCATCGAGCGACAGCTTAACGTTGGCGCAGTGCGCGATCGCGAGCAGGTGGAGGACGACGTTGGTCGAGCCGGCGAGGGCGATGGCGACGGTGATGGCGTTCTCGAACGCCTTGCGCGTCATGATATCGCTGGGCTTGATGCCGAGCTTGAGGAGATTAAGAGCGGCGGCGCTGGCAGCGCGGCAGTCGGCTTTCTTTTCGGCGCTGATGGCGATTTGCGCGGAGGAATTCGGGAGCGACATACCGAGCGCCTCGATGGCGTTGGCCATGGTGTTGGCGGTGTACATGCCGCCGCACGAGCCGGGGCCGGGGACCCCGCATTCCTCGATCTTGCGGAGGCCTGCGTCGTCGAGTTTACCGGCGGCGTGCTGGCCGATGGCTTCGTAAACCGAGACGATGTCGCATTCGTGTTTCGTGTCGGGGTGAATGCCGGGAAGAATGGTGCCGCCGTAGACGAAGAGGCCGGGCCGATTGAGGCGGGCGATCGCCATCACGCAGGCGGGCATGTTTTTGTCACAGCCGCCGATCGCGACGACGGCGTCGAAGCCCTCGGCCCCGGCGACGGTCTCAATGGAGTCGGCGATGACTTCACGGGAGACGAGCGAGTAACGCATCCCGGGCGTGCCCATGCTGATGCCGTCGGAGACGGTTATGGTGCCGAAGATGACGCCCTTGCCGCCCGCGGCGTTGGCGCCGGTCTCGGCCTCGCGCGCGAGGGCGTCGATGTGCATGTTGCAAGGCGTGACCATCGACCAGGTGGAAGCGATGCCGACGATCGGCTTCTTGAAATCCTCATCGGTGAAACCAACGGGGCGCAGCATCGAGCGCGCGCCGGCGCGGGCGGGACCGTCGGTGATGACGGAGGAATGAGGACGCAGAGGATCGGGCTTTTGGGCGCTCATGTGATAGAATTAACACCGAGCGAACCAAGGCGCGTGGGATGGAGCAAGTGTGGAAGCGCGCAGGTTGTGGAACGGGGCTAATGGCGAAGGCCAAGATCTGCGTTGCATGACAGCTTGAGCGCGCGAAATAACGGGGTAATCGAGGAAGGAAGTCACACGAAAGGAGATTATAAAAACAAAATGGTTTTGGGTGTGCGTGGCGCTAGCTGGAACGAGTCTTGCGGCCGCTTTGAAACCTGGAATCCCGGCTGATTTGAAGGAGGCCGCTGACCGAGGGGATGCGCGGGCACAGTACGAGATGGGCCAAGCCTACACTTGGGGTCGATTGGTCCCGATGGATCACGCGCAGGCGGTGGCATGGTATCGCCGGGCAGTCGCTCAAGGCTACGCTCCCGCGGAGCAGGCCCTCGGATCGAGGCTTTTAGCGGGTCGCGGGGCACCGAAGAATCAGGAAGAAGGGTTAAGACTCATTCGTAGCGCGGCGGAAAAGGGGAACGCGCGCGCACAGTCCATTCTGGGTGGTGCTTATGAGAGAGGAACTGGATTGGCAAAGGATCCAGTGGCTGCGGTGAGATGGTATCGCAAGGCGGCCGAGCAGGGCGAGCAGTTTGGGCAGCGGGGGCTCGGGGCCGCGTATGCCAGGGGAAGCGGCGTGCCCCAAGACCTCATTCAAGCCTACGTCTGGCTTACCCTCGCGGGGGATGCCGATTTGAAGGTCACGCCCGGCATGCAACATGAGAAGAAGTCGCAGGTGAAACGCTGGACAGCCCGGTTTCGGGAGATCGAATCCAAGCTGAGCGCGGAGCAGAAGGCAGAGGCCGCGAAACTCATTCAGGCTCGCGAACAGCAGATGAGGAAAAGCCTTGAAGGGGGCGAACCGCGGTAAGCCCGATGCCCGAGGAGCAGAGCGCCGCCGCAAAATCAGATTGCGTGCGGCAGGTGGCGCCGCATCACTCGTCGCCAATTCACCTGCATGGCGTTCAATCTGAAAAAAGTGCTGAAAGCACTGCTGCTTTCGACCAGTCAACCGCTGGGGATCAAGGAGATCCAGGCGGCGTTCACCCGCTTTCACGAACAAGCTTCGGAGCTGGCGATCGAGTCGTCCGTCGAAGCCGTGGAGGGTGAGCCCGCGCCGGTCGTGGATCAGCTGGAGACCGCGCCAGAAGCCGGGATCGAGGCGCCGCCTCCCCTAATCGAAGAGCCGGTGGAAACACTGGCCGAGCCGGTCCTGGACCAGGACGCCGAACTTTATCTCGACGTACCGTCGTTGATCACGGCCACGCAGATTCGCGAAGCGATGGACGCGATTGCCGCCGAACTCCGCGCGACCGACGACGGCCTGCTGCTGATCGAGGGCAACACGGGTTATCGTATTGTAACGCATCCCCGCTACGCGCGGTGGGTCCGGATTTTGCGGCAGGAGCCGCCGCCGGTGAAATTGAGCCAGTCCGCGATCGAGACCCTCGCCGTCATCGCTTACCGGCAACCGGTCACGCGCGGTGAAATCGAGACCATTCGCGGCGTCTCCGCCGAGGCGGGCATCAACAAATTGCTTGAGCGGGAACTGATTTACATCGTCGGGCGCGCTGACGCGCCGGGCCGCCCGATCCAATATGGAACGACGGACCAATTCCTGGAATTTGTGGGCGTGAAGTCACTCAATGAGCTGCCGGCTTCCGACGTGCTCTCCTCGCGGCAGATCGACGAGTGGCTGAAGACTTCGGAGGGCGCGCAAAAGCCAACCGATACGGACATGGGCCTCTCCGACGAGCAGTTGCCGCTCGAGGCGGCGGTCGCGGTCGCGGAGTCTCCAGTGACGCCCGACACCGCGTCGGGTCCAGCCGAAGGCGAAACTCCCGTCTCCACCTGATATGGACCTCGAGCCCATCCGGCAAAAAATCGACACGCTGGACAAGCAGTTGGTCACGTTGCTCAACGAGCGGCTGACCCTGGCGGCGGAAATCGGCAAGGTGAAGCGCAGCCAAGGCGGCCAGATTTACGTGGCGGAGCGCGAGGACGCCGTGCTGCGAAAGGTTGCCGCGCAAAATGGCGGTCCGATCAAGAACGAGGCGCTGCGGGCAATCTACCGCGAGATTATGTCGGCGGCGATCGCTTTGGAAAAACCGCTGGTGATCGCCTATCTTGGACCCGAAGCCAGCAACACCCACGCCGCGGCACTGAAGAAGTTCGGCGCCAGCGTCGATTACCACGGCATGGCGACGGTGAGCGATATCTTCACGGCGGTGGAAAAGGGCGAAACGGACTACGCCGTCATCCCAATCGAAAACTCCACCGAGGGTTCAGTGCGCGAGGCGTTGGACAGTTTTGTCGAAAGCGACCTGAAGATCGTGGCGCAAATCTACCTCGAAATTAACCACGCTTTGATTTCGAACTCATCCCTCGAGGGCATTCAGCGCGTTTACTCGAAAGACCAGGCGCTCGCTCAATGCCGCCATTGGCTGCAACGGCATTTGCCGCATGCGCAGTTGGTCGATGCGCCGAGCACTTCGCGGGCGGTGCAGATGGCGAAAACGGAGGCCGGAACTGCGGCGATCGCCGGTGAACTCGCCGCCGAGCACTACGGCGTGCCGATCGTGGCGCGCAATATCCAGGACAAGGCGGACAACACGACACGCTTCTTCGTGATTGGTCGCAAAGCATCCGGGGCGGTTGGCGGCGGCAAGGACATCACCAGCCTGCTCGTCTCGCTGGGCGACGAGGCGGCGTCGCACTCCGGCGCTTTGTTGAAGATGCTCATGCCGCTGGCTGAGCGAGGCATCAATCTCTCGAAGATAGAATCCCGTCCGAGCAAGAAACGCCCGTGGGACTACTATTTTTTTCTGGATGTCACGGGACATCATGAGGACGCCGCGATGAAAGCGGCCCTCGTGGAATTACGGAAATTCTGCCCAATGGTGAAGTGGCTGGGCAGCTATCCGGCTGTCAGCTGATACGCTGTTCCGGAAAGAGGACGGCGCTGGGGCGCGTGGCTGCCTCATCCACCACTCGTGGCGGGGTGAGCCTGAAGAAACGGCTCTAGCCCCGCAGAAGCTGCCCCTGATTTCGCAAACCCGTGAACGGCCTTTGGCAACTGCGGCCGGCGAGTTAACGATTCCGGAATGAGCAGGACGCGACCGCCGTGGGCGGCGAAGGGTTTTGCTCCGCTTCAACCCCGGCGCAGCGCGAAAAAAAGAACCGCTAGGCCGAGCGCCAGCACGATCAAGGCACCCGCGAAATAAAGCAGGCAGCCCTTGCGTAAATCGGTGCGCAACGTCTCGGGCGGCACCTTGTATTCCTCGTAGATGGCGGCAGCGAGAGGCCCGACGGCAGCGCCTGCCGGGGCAACATCTGGCGGCGCCGCGGCTGGCGGTCGGGGCGGGGCTAGCCGCACGATCTTGACCGAGGGTGCGACCTTGGTGTCCTCCGCGCCGATTCGATTTTCGACGCTGAGAATTTCGCTGTTCAGCCAGGCCAGATGCTCTTGCACGAGTGCCCGCTGGCGGCGGAGTTCGGCGAGTCGTTCGGACATCACCTACGCTGAGCGGCGCGCGGAAACCCGGCAAGCTTCCGCCTTGCGGCAACAAAAAGGGCCGGTCAAAAGACCGGCCCGGAAAGATTCGCTTTGAGCTGAGCTCAGGCGGTGACGATCGAGACCGAACGGTGGGCCTTGTCGTACTTGACGGTGCCGTCCTTGAGCGCGAAGAGCGTCCAATCCCGGCCGGTGCCCACATTCTTGCCGGCATGCAGCTTGGTGCCGTTCTGACGAACGATGATGTTGCCAGCCACGACGGACTGGCCGCCGAAAATCTTCACCCCAAGCCGCTGGGAGTGGCTATCACGACCGTTGCTGGATGTACCCTGACCTTTTTTATGTGCCATGACAGATTTCTCCTTAAGCGTTAATGGTTTGGATCT
>JBEENF010000270.1:0-5495 GCA_041192325.1 Verrucomicrobiota bacterium | reverse complement strand
TACGCTTCAACCGCAGCGCGCCACAAAGCTCACCCCTCGAAAATCGTGGACAGGCCGATCCGAATCTTGCGCGTAATTGACCGGTGCCCAGCATGACGGGATGCCTTCGCACCAACTTCTTGCGCTCGTGACCGGCGCTTCACGTGGCATCGGTCGGGAGATTGCCCAAGAGCTCGCAAGTCGCGGCTGCAGAATTGCCGTTCACTTCAACACCGATCGATCTTCCGCTGGATCAACGCTGGCGGGTCTCGCGGGAAAGGGCCACGCCCTTTTCTCGGGCGATCTGGCACGGCCGGAGGCGGCGGGGCGACTGTGGGACGAAGTCACTGCGCGATTGGGCCAAGTGGATATCTTGATCAACAACGCGGGCATATTCACCGAACACCCGCCGCTTACCACCGGATTTCCGGAATGGCAGGCCGAATGGCAACGCACGCTTGCTGCCAATTTATTCGGTCCCGCCTACCTCTGTCACCTCGCTGCGAATACGATGAGCCGGGCGCAACTGCGATCCGAAGCCCACTTTGGCCGGGGAAGGATCGTAAACATATCCTCCCGTGGGGCCTTTCGGGGAGAACCAACAGCGCCGGCGTACGGCGCGAGCAAAGCGGGACTCAATGCGTTAAGCCAATCGCTCGCGAAGGCCCTTGCGGCCCATTCCGTTTACGTTTTCTGCCTCGCGCCGGGGTGGGTGGAAACCGACATGGCTCGTGACCACCTCGATGGCCCGGAGGGAGCCACCATCAAGGCTGATCACCCACTGGGGCGGATCACGCAGATGGCTGAAGTCGCCCGCGCGGCCGTATTCTGTGCCTTGGACGCCCCCGCGGCGATGACCGGTTCGATCATCGATATTAACGGCGCGAGCTACCTGCGGACTTAAGCGCGGAACCAGGCAATTTCAGGCTCCACCGCTCATCTGAGCCGAACGAAAAACCAAATCGCGACCGCAGTCATTCCCAAGTTGGGGAGCCACGCGGCTATGATGGGCTCAACGCTTTGTTTGGTCGCAAGCGAGGCGGCGAAATTGGTCAGCAAATAGTAGAGAAAGAACAAACCGATTGATTTGGAAACACCCACCGCCGGATTTACGCGCACGCCCGTGACGGCGAAGGGAATGGCGATCGCAATGACGATCAGAGGTCCCAGCGTATCGGCGATCAAAGAAAAATACCGCACGGCGTAAGCCGTCGCCTTCGTGCTGTGCTCCACCTCAAGGTGGTCGATCAACATGCGGAGTTGAAACAGCGACAAATCCGTAGCCTTGCGATCAATGAGCAGCATCAGCTCCGGCTTTTCGCGATAGTGGGGAGCAATCCATTGCTCGAATGGCTTGGACCCGAGCAGCTCACCGGTTTCGGGGGAAAAGGTGAGTTCGCGACCGTCGCTAAAAACCCATCCCGGCTGGCGCACATCATACCAAGCCTCGGCTGCCACGATGCGCCGGAGCTCACGGCGTTGAGGATCAAGCTCTGAGACCGACACTCCATAGCCGCGCTGGGTGAACCGACTGAACCGGTTGAAGAACCACATGCGACGCGCGAGCTGATTATCGAAGGCGACACTGTACGAAGCACCAATGCGGTCCGACGGAATTGCCCGGGTTGATTCCTGCCGGAATTGGAGCGATTCACGCATGGAGCGAGATTGCTGCAATGACCAGGGGACGATCGTGGTGTTGAGCCACCACGTAAGGCCGCAACAAAGAACACCCATTACCCAGATGGGGGCCGTCATACGCATGAAGCCGATGCCGGCGGCGCGCATCGCCGTCAGCTCGTTGGATCGGTGCAGATTGCCGAGGGTGTAGAGCAGCGAGATCAGAAGCGCGAAGGGCAGCGCGATGGCGAGAAATCCGGGCATGGTGACCCCGATATATTTCCATAGCACCGCACCACGCGCCCCGAGCTCCCGCAAATCCCGAAAATCGTCGTAGAGCACCTGCACCAACAACAAACCGCAGGTTGCCGCCAGCACCAAGCCGAGGATCTGCAGCCATTCGCGCAAGAGGTGCCGGTCAAAGATATTCAATCGAGCGCAAGCAAAGGAGGCAGAGGCTGGGGCGGAAAGCTCAATCCGGCGTCACGTTTGAGGTCGGAGGATGTTTAGGTGGGGGCCTTCGTTTCAAACAAGATGAGTTGAAAATCGGCGATCGGTTCCCTTGGCTGGCTTCCCCGCCCCGCGACCTTCTACATGATATCCGTCACCCGCCGTTTGCGCTCTCGCTTTCTCTGCCTGTCTTTCCTGCTCGTAGGGTTTCTTCAGCTCTCATGCGCCAAGCGGGAACTCACGATCAGAATCGGGGAGTATGCCTCTCTCAGCGGCAAGGAAGCCAGTTTAGGCCAGTCCTCCCACAATGGCACCCTTCTCGCCATCGAACATATCAACGCGGCGGGCGGCGTGCTCGGCCAGCGGCTCGAACTCATCACCGAGGACACTCAGTCCAAGCCGGGTGAAAGCGGCACCGCGACCCGCAAGCTGATTTCCCGTGACAAAGTCGTGGCCGTGCTCGGTGAAGTCGCCTCGAGCCGTTCGCTGGAAGGCGCCCCGGTTTGCCAGGCCGCACGAGTCCCCATGGTCACTCCCGCGTCCACCAACCCCGCGGTGACCGAAGTTGGAGAATACATTTTCCGGGTGTGTTTCATCGATCCGTTTCAGGGCCCGGTGCTGGCGAAATTCGCCTTGCAGACGCTGAAGGCCAAACGCATCGCGATCCTTTCCAGCACCTCCTCGGCCTACAGCGTCGGGTTGGCCAAGTTTTTCAAAGCAGCAGCGGTAGCCGGTGGCGCAACCATCGTGGCCGAGCCGAAGTACTCCGAAGGCGACAAGGATTTTCGCGCGCAACTCACCGCGATTCGCGCCGCCAACCCCGACGCGATTTTTCAACCCGGTTACTATAATGAAGGCGCGCTGATCTGCATCCAGGCGCGCGATCTTGGGCTGACGATTCCGATCTTCGGCGGGGATGCGTGGGAGGCGGAATCCTTGATGGAACTCGGCGGCAAGGCCGTTGAAGGAGCTTACCTGTGTTCGCATTATTCACCGGAGGATCCGTCGCCGCGCGTCCAGCAATTCGTCGCGGCTTATAAAAAACGCTTTGGCGGCAACTACGCGCCGGACTCGAACGCCTCCCTCGGATACGACTCGGCGCTGCTGCTCGCCGATGCCATCAAGCGCGCCGGCTCCACGGATCGGGTCCGGGTCCGCGACGCAATCGCCGCCACGAAGGACTTCGACGCTGTCACGGGCCGAATCACGATCAACGAGCGGCGCGATGCCTCCAAAAAGGCCGTCATGCTCGTGGTCAAAGAAGGTAAACTAAGATTTGTTCAGGACGTCGTTCCGTAAGCAATCCGCCCCTTCCCATGAAAACTATTCTCGCTCCCTGCCTAACCGCCACCGCGCTGCTCTTCGCCTCTTGCGCCAAGCAAACCGACAGCATCAAGGTCGGAGAATACGCCTCGCTTTCGGGCAAGGAGGCCAGTTTCGGCCAGTCCTCCCACAAAGGAGTCGTGATGGCGCTGGAGGAGATCAACAAGGCCGGCGGAGTTCTCGGCAAACAACTGGAACTCGTTTCCGAGGACAACCAAACCAAACCGGGTGAATCGGCGACGGTGGCGAAGAAGCTGCTGACCCGTGATCGCGTCGTGGCGCTCATCGGCGAAGTGTCGTCCGGACGGTCACTGGAGGCAGCTCCGATCGCCCAAGCCTCGCGCATTCCAATGATCGCGCCGGCTGCCACCAACCCGAAGGTCACCGAGGTCGGTGATTACATCTTCCGGGTATGTTTTATCGATCCCTTTCAAGGCACGGTCATGGCGAAATTCGCCCGGGAAGATCTCAAGGCAAGCAAAGTGGCGATCATCTCCAGCGTTTCCAACGCCTACAGCGTGGGCCTCGCGAAATTCTTCCGTGAAACCTTCACCCAAGGCGGCGGCACGATCGCCGTGGAACAGAAGTATTCCGAAGGCGACAAGGACTTCCGCGCCCAACTGACGGCGGTGAAGGCGGCCGGGGTGGAGGCAATTTTCGTTCCTGGGTACTATACCGAGTCCGCGCTGATCGCGCGTCAGGCGCGGGATCTGGGCATCACGGTCCCGTTCTTTGGCGGAGACGGGTGGGAATCCGAAAAATTACTGGAGATTGGCGGGGACGCGCTAAACGGTTGTTTTTATTCGACTCATTTCTCGCCGCAAAATCGCGAACCCGCCGTCGCCGCCTTTGTGACCAAATTCAAAGCGCGTTGGCAGAACGAGACCCCCGACGCGTTCGCGGCCCTCGGCTACGATGCGGCCTATGTTCTCGTTGACGCGATTAAACGGGCCGGTTCCACCGAAGGTCCCAAGCTGCGCGATGCCCTGGCTACCACCAAGAATCTCCCGGGGGCGAGTGGCGTCACGACGATCGACGAAAACCGCAATGCTTCGAAGCCGGCGACGATCATTGCCATCAAGGGTCGGGCGCTCGAATTCTACAAGACCGTTGCTCCCTGATCGGGGCGCGGGGACGAACGCCGCCACGGGCGCTCTCGCACCCGGAGAGATGCATTCCACCCGGAGCCGGGCCTCCGCGGTGGTTGTCGCGCCTGGTCCGGCAAGTGGGTGCAAGCTTGGATAGACCGGCGGCAAGGCCGTTTAGGCAGGATTAATTCTTTCAAGTTTCATTTTTCACCTCTCAACTCTCGCGCGTGTCCGAGTTTCTCCAACAGCTTCTGAACGGCCTGTCGCTGGGCGCCATCTATGCCCTCATCGCGCTCGGCTACACCATGGTTTACGGCGTGCTCCGCTTCATAAATTTCGCCCATGCGGATGTGTTCATGGTCGGTGCATTTATCGGCTATTACATGGGAAAATTGGTTCCCTCCGGCACCATTTGGGGCGGGCTGCTGGTCTTGGCCGTGGCGATGATTGGCTGCGCGGTACTTGGAATGACAATCGAACGACTGGCCTATCGCCCGCTCCGCAGCGCCGCCACGCTAAATGTCCTGATCACGGCAATCGGGGTCTCCCTGTTGCTGGAGTACACCGGCCAAGTTTTTTTTGGCGCCGCGCCGCGCACGTTTCCACCCATCTTCCCCGCCACAAATTTTCACTTGGGGAGCCTGGTTATCTCCAGCAATCAGGTCTTGGTAATAGTGGTGGCGGTGCTGCTGATGGTGGGACTGCAGTTTATTGTTTATCGCACGAAAATCGGCACGGCGATGCGCGCGGTCTCGGTAAATCCCAAGGCCGCGCAACTCGTCGGAGTTAACAATGATGTGGTGATTTCGTTCACCTTTGGACTCGGGTCCGCGCTGGCGGCTGCCGGGGGAATTCTTTACGCGCTCAACTATCCCTCCATCGATCCGCTGATGGGAGTCATGCCCGGCCTGAAGGCATTCGTGGCGGCCATCCTGGGCGGGATCGGCAACATCCCTGGCGCCGCGCTGGGCGGCCTCATTCTGGGCACCGTGGAGACGTTTGTGAACGGCAGCCAGTGGTCGACGTATAAAGACG
>JBEENF010000269.1:0-5543 GCA_041192325.1 Verrucomicrobiota bacterium | reverse complement strand
CGCGGGGGTTGTCATTATCGCCGTGGAAATTGCCGGACTGGACGGGATTCGCTTGTCCGGCTCCGCCGGCAATGATTGCGGCCGGTGGGTCGTCCGGCTTTTCCCGCAAGGTCAGCACCCAAACTGACATGTTTTTCGCGGCCCGCCCAGCCGGAGGCGCAGAGCATCGATGCGCAGACTGCAGACCGATTGATGATTCCACCTTCACGTCCAATCACTCCGGGGGTGCTGAAGGCGCGGGCCGACGGCGGATTCTCCACTCATGGTTCGCCTCCCGGCGCGACGCGCCTACGATGCGCTGTCGTTCGATGCGCTCTCTACGTCCCTTCCTTTCGTGGGCCGCCAGCCTCGTGCTCAGCGCCTGCGCGGCCGCGGCCGCGGAAAAAATCATCGCGCTGCCGCCTTACCTCGTCGAGGAGAAGGCCGGACGTTTGCCGTGGCGTTACGCGGAGGTGGCAGGCTGGGAAGTCTTGTCCACCTGTCCCGAGCGGCTGACCCGCGTCCTCATCGCGAACCATCACCGCCTCCACGCCTTGCTCGGTGAGCTGCTGCCGCCCGCGCTGCAGTTCCGCCCGTCCGAAAAGGAGGCACTTCTCTTCCTCGACAGCGCCCACCAGCCGCCGACTTCGCAGGAGGTCGTCGCCGCGCTGGCCCTGACCACCGCCGAACAGGAACTCCTCGACCATGTCCCCGCGCCGATCGACGACGGCCGCCTCCGCCGGCGTCCGCCGCCGCCGCGGTACACTTTCCTGCCGAATCTGCGGCTGTGGGATCGCGACACGGGCATGTTGTTTGCCGTCGTCCGGGAAAGTGAATTCAACGCGAAC
The DNA here is from genome assembly GCA_041192325.1 of Verrucomicrobiota bacterium. GTDB lineage: Bacteria > Verrucomicrobiota > Verrucomicrobiia > Opitutales > Opitutaceae > ER46. The sequence goes on along the minus strand of JBEENF010000269.1, from coordinate 4,716 downwards.
CGCGTCGCGCTCACGCCGGACTACATCGCCACCCTTGTGCGCCAGCGGTTGCCGGCGCTTCCTCCCTGGTTCGTGAGCGGCGTCATCTCCCTCGCGGCGCGGGCCCGGTTCACCGAGGATGCCCTCACCCTCGAGCGGCTCGACTGGCCGGCCGAAACCGGCGCCGCGGCGTTGCGAGGGGGGGCCGTCGCGCACCGCCCGTTGCTTCCGCTGGCGGAATTTTTTTCCGGTGACCTCGCGGCGGGCGACACGGCATCCGGCGAAGCACTGCCGCTTTGGCAGGCGCAGGCCGCGTTATTTGTGCGCTGGGGCCTGGCGGGCGGCGCCGCGCCGCGGCGGGACGCGCTGTGGCAATTCGCGGCACGGGCCGCGGTTGAGCCGGTCACCGAAAAACTTTTCCAGGAATGCTTCCGGATTAATTTCGTGGACGCCCAAACGCAGCTGGCCGCTTTTCTCCCGGAAGCGCTGCGAGATCCCCTCCCGCTCCGGCCGGCGCAGCGCCCTCGCCTCCCGGATTACCCGCTGCGCCCCGCGACCGACGGCGAGATCGCGCGGATCAAGGGTGACTGGGAACGGCTCGAAATTCCCTACGTGAAAACCCAGTTCCCGGTGCTCGCGCCCAAATACGTGGAACAGGCGCGCCGCACCCTCCGGCGCGCCTATGACGGTGGCAGGCGCGACGCCCGTTTGCTGGCCGTGATCGGCCTTTGCGAAGTCGATGCCGGCAATGATGCCGCGGCCCGGCCCTTCCTCGAAGAGGCGGCCGCCCTGGGCAAAACGTTGCGGCCGCGCGCCGGCTTTGAACTCGCGCGCTTGCGCTTCGCCGCCTGGCGCGCTTCCGGGGCGGCCAGCGGACCGAGTCTCACGGCGCGGCAGGCCGGCGAGGTGCTCACCCTGCTCCTCGCGGCGCGCGAGCAACAGCCGCCACTCGTTGAAGTCTACACGCTCCTGACCGAGGTTTGGACCGCGTGCGCCGATGCGCCGACGCGCGCGCAAATGACCGTCCTGGAGGAGGGCGTGCGCCTGTTTCCGCGCCGCTCCGATTTGGTTTATGGCGTCGCTGAGCTCAACATCCGCCACGGTTTCACCGACGACGCCCGCTGGCTTGTCACGCTTGGATTGACGCTGGCGCCAGATGCCGCCGCGCGGACGCGGTTCGAAGCGCTGCAAACGCGGCTGCAGACCGACCGGCGACCGTGACCCCGAGCCTGGAGGCGCGGAGCCAAGGCCCGCAACCGTCGAGCGGTTAACTAGTGCTTGATCTCAAAAATGGCCTCGACCTCGACGGCGGCTCCGGTGGGGAGCTGGACAAAACCGAGGGCGCTGCGGGCGTGGAAGCCGTCGCCTTCCTTGCCGAAAATCTCATGGAGCAGATCCGAGCACCCGTTGATCACCAAATGCTGGTCACTGTAGTCGAGCGTGGAATTCACGCAGCCGAGCACCTTGAGCACCTTGAGCCCGTTGAGCGTGCCGTGCGTGTCCCACACCGAGCGCAGAATCTTTTGGGCACAGTTCCTGGCGGCTTTGTAGCCGTCTTCCGTCGAAACGCCGGCGCCCAACTTTCCCTTCAAATCACTGACGTGCCCGGAGGTGATCAGTTGGTGGCCGCTGCGAACGCAGAGGTTCAGGTAACCGGGCGCCTGCTTGGTGAAAGTGAGGCCGAGGGATTCTGCTTTTTGCTGAGGAGTCATGGTGAGAAGTGAGCAGTGAACGCAAAGAACGCGCCCGGGGGAATAAAAAAGGACCAGCGCCAAACGTGCCGTGGGAACCCGAACGACGTTTTTCGCAGTGGCGCGTTTTTTCGATGGGGGCCACGAGGCGGTGGGCAAGTGACTAACCTGAACCCGCCGGCTCGCCACGTTTCGGCGCAAATAAAATTGTTGAGGTCCGCAGCCCGCTTTGCGCTTGGTTCCGCGACAGCGCGCCGGTATCGCCTCGGCTCGCCGCCATGTCTTCCCCTGCCCCCGACGTCGTCCTCATCGGCGGCGGCATCATGTCCGCGCATCTCGGCGTCATGCTCAAACAGCTGGACCCCCGACTGAGGATCGAGGTCTACGAGGCCGCGCCCGGGCTCGCGACCGAAAGCTCGGACGGCGGTAACAATGCGGGCACGGGCCACGCCGGGCTTTGTGAGCTTAATTACACCCCTCCGCCCTCGGTTGCCGGCGCTCCGGTCGATGTGTCCAGGGCCGTCGAGATCTTCGCCCGTTTCGAGCAGTCGCGGCAGTTCTGGAGTTACGCCGTTGCCCACGGACTCGCCCCGCGCCCCGCCCGGTGGATCCGCGCTGTTCCGCACCTGAGTTTCGTCCGCGGCGAGGCGCAGATCGCATTTCTCCGGGCCCGACACGCCGCGCTCGGCGCGCATCCGTTTTTTCGCGGGATGGAATTCACGGCCGACCGCGAAGTCCTCCGCCACTGGGCGCCGCTGCTGGTGGACGGACGGGTCGAGGAACGCATTGCGGCGACTAAAGTTGGCGGCGGCACGGACGTGAATTTCGGCGAGCTCTCCCGCGAACTCCTCGGGTGGCTGGGCGCGCAGGACAATTGCCGTGTAGTCACCGGCCACCGCGCCACGCGGCTGCGTCGCGGCGCCGCCGGCTGGGAGGTAGTCGTGCGCCACCTCGCGTCCGGCGAATCGCGCCGGGTCGCGGCGGCGTTTGTTTTCATTGGCGCGGGCGGCGGCACGATACCGCTCCTCCACGCCAGTGGGCTCCCCGTCGCCCGCGGTCTGGGCGCCTTTCCCATCGCCGGCCAGTGGCTCGTCTGTGAAAACTCCACCGTCGTGGCCCGCCACTTCGCCAAAGCCTACGGGCCACCGCCGCGCGATTCCGGCGCGCTCGGCGGGCCGCACCTGGACCTCCGTCACCTTGCTGGCCAACGCGTGCTGCTCTTCGGCCCGTTCGCGACGTGGACCACCAAGTTTCTCCACGGCGCCGGCCGCGTCACCGACCTGCCGTATTCAATTCGCCCCGACAACATCGCCACGCTCCTTCGCACCGGCGTGCACAACCGCCGGCTCGTGAGCTTTCTCGTGCAGGAGGCGCTGCAAAGCCCGGAATCGCGGCTGCGCGCCCTCCGTGAATTCTACCCGGAGGCGCGCGCCGCCGACTGGCGCCTGATGCACGCGGGCATCCGCGTGCAGGCCTTGAAAAGAGCCGACGCGGGCCGCCTCTCCTTCGGTACCGAGGTGGTCACCGCGCCAGACGGCTCACTCGCGGCCCTGCTGGGCGCCTCGCCTGGCGCGTCGGTTTCGGCCAACATCGCGCTGCAGGTGATCCAGACGTGTTTCGCCAGCCGGCTCCGCACGCCTGACGGTTACGCGCGCCTGAAGTCGATGCTCCCCACGTTCGACGTTGACCTCGGCCAAAGGGCGGCCGCCGCTGACTACGCCCGCCGCTCGGCGCAAATCGACGAGCTCCTCCAGTTGCGCGCCGCCGACCCGTTCGCTCCGGTCTAGGCGCCGGCGGCTTCCCGGCGCCGAGGCGCAGGAAAAGCGAGATCCCGAAACCGGCCACGTTAGAGCAGCAGGAAGCAGAGCGAGAGGATTCCCGTGGGGGCAAGCGCTCCGAGCAGGAGACAGAGCGGCGACACTCCTTCGGGAAAGAAACGCTGGAGGATGGTCTGGCCCGCCGGATTCGGGGCGTTGGCGATGACGGTGAGACCACCGCCGGCCACCGCACCCGCGACGACCGCGTATTTCGACGCCTCGGTAAAGCCGGGCACAAGCGTCGCCAAATAAGTGATTGCGGCGTTGTCGTTGAAGGCGGTGAGCACCAGCGCGCCCAGGAAGAGTGGTAATTCCGCCAGGCTTTTGAGCACCGGTTCGATCCACCATGCCTGCAAACCACCGTGAACGACCAGGCCCGCGAGGAAAAAGCCCACCAACAGGGGCGCTTTCAGCTCCAACCGGCCCTGGTGGTGCGCGGTCGCCTGGGAGAACGCCAGGAAGAACAGAAATCCCCCAACGAAGAGCGCCGGATGGTGCGCGACGAGAACGGTGAACGCCATGAAACCCAGTTGCACCGCGGTGATCCAGATGGGCACCGGCCGTTCCTCCGGCGCGGCGCGCCCGGTGGCCGCCGCGAGACGCTTCTGCTCGAGGGCGGCGAGTTCGCGTCGAAACAGAAGATAGTAGAGCGTCGTCGCAGTCACAATACCCACGATCGCCTTCCAGCCGAACTGGACCATCATGAACGGGGTGCTCCACTGCCACGACGCGGCGACCATCAGCACCGGCGGTGCGGCAAAATTCGTTAGCGTGCCACCCACCGACACGTTGACGAACAACAGACCGAGCGTCGCGTACGCAAAACGTGGCGAGGGTTTCAGCGCATAGAACATTCGCGCGAGCAACAGGGCCGCAATGGTCATCGCCGCGGGCTCGGTGATAAAGGAGCCGAGGATGGGCGCTACGATCAGGATCGCCAGCCACCACGCCCCCGCCGTCCCTTTTCCGAGGGAAGCGACCCGGCGCAGGCAAGCCTCGGCGAAGCGGAGCACCGGCCGCGTGCCAGCCAGCGCCATGATGACCACGACAAACATCGGCTCGGTGAAATTCACTTTGTGCCCAATATAAGCCACCACCTCTTCCCAGCTGAAGAAGGCGCTGATCGCCGCGACCAGCACCAGTGCCCAAATGCCAAAAACCGCCTCCACCTCGCCGAAGAAATGCAGCATCTGCCCCTTAAAGCTGACGTCGTCCGGTTCGCCATCCTC
>JBEENF010000268.1:0-5577 GCA_041192325.1 Verrucomicrobiota bacterium | reverse complement strand
GGTGCCGGCGCGAATCTTCGGTTCGTTCGCGGCCTTCGGCAAGGGCGCGCGCGTCCCGCGCCTTGGCACGCCGCTGACCGTCGTGTTCGGACCACCGCTCTCACCTGAACGGTACGACGATCCGAAGGCGGGCAAGGAGCGCTACCAGATCGCGAGCGAACGCATCATGGCCGAGATTGCGAAATTGGAAATGCCTCCGCTCGCCGTGATCTGAGGGATCGCTTCGAGTGAACCCTGCATCAGCCGGATTCGAGCGCCGTCGCTTCAGTTGGTGCGTGGCAATCTCCGCGCCTAGCCGAGGCCGCTCGCCTGCCGTGCCCGGCCCAAGACCGCGCGCGCGACGGACCGGGCGCGAGCGGCGCCTTCCCGCAAGACCGCGTGAACATGATCCAGGTTGGCCGCAAGTTCGGCCCGACGCGCGCGCGCGACGGAGAAATAATTCCAGTAGTGCTCGAAAAGCGCTTTCTTCAGGTCGCCGTAGCCCAGGCCGCCCGCGCGCAGGCGATCCTCGAAATCCAGCGCCACTTCCGGCCGCGCCACCAGCCGGAGCAGTTGAATCGCGACATTCTTGTCCGCGTCCGATTTCGGTTCGGCGGGCGTGCGCGAGTCCATGACGATGCCCATGATTTTTTTGCGCACCGCTTTTTCCTCGCCGAAAAGCTCGATGGTGTTGCCGTAACTCTTGCTCATCTTCTGCGCATCAAGGCCGGGCACGACCGCAATTTCGTCCCGGATTTCCGATTCGGGCACGACAAACGTCTCGCCGTAGGTCTGGTTGAACTTGATCGCGATGTCGCGCGTCATCTCGACGTGCTGCTTCTGGTCCCGGCCCACCGGCACCCGCTGCGTGTCAAAGAGAAGAATGTCGGCCGCCATCAACACGGGATACGCGAACAGCCCGAAATTCGGCGAGAGCCCCTTCGCGGTCTTGTCCTTGTAGCTGTGCGCGCGCTCCAGCAGGCCCATGGGCGTCAACGTGCCGAGAATCCACATGAGTTCAGCGACCTCGGGCACATCGCTCTGCCGCCAGAAAACGCTGTGCTTGGGATCCAGGCCGCACGCGAGCCAGTCCAGCGCGACATCCAGCGTGTTCCGCCGCCGCGCGTCCGCGTCGAGCAGCGACGTCATCGAGTGGTAGTCGGCGATAAAATAGAAACACTCGCCGCGGGCCTGCGCCTCGATGGCCGGGCGCATGGCGCCGAAATAGTTGCCGATGTGAAGCTGCCCGGATGGTTGAATACCGGTGAGGGTGCGCATGCGTGAGGAAGGTGCTTGATTTCGTCCCGGTGGTTTCCGGGCCGCCTAGGGAGAACGAGAACGATTCGGAGAACGAGAACGATTTTCACGGGTGGGAATCCCCACCCCGAGCGGGCCACCGGGCCCTGCCCGCCCGCGGTGCGCGCCGGCGGTTTAGTCCCGCCGCGAGATGAATTTCGTCACCGCCCGCGCGTGCGCAATGGTGGCCGGCGGCAGAAACCCGCCAAACGCCATCGCAGGCATCACAAGCGAGCGTGGGCCCAGCAGGGTCCCCGGGTTGAGCACGGCGTTGCAGCCTACTTCCGCCCCGTCGCCCAAAATGGCGCCCAGTTTGCGCAGACCCGAGTCATAGGAATGCTCGGCCGTGCGCACCACCACGGGTTGCTGATCGAGCCGCAGATTCGAGCACACCACGCCCGCGCCAAGATGCGCGCGATTGCCGAGCACGGAATCGCCCACGTAGCTGAAATGCGGCGCCTGCACCTCGTCCAGGAGCAGGGCGTTCTTGAACTCGCACGCGTTGCCGAGAACGCACCGCTCGCCCACAATGACATGGCCGCGGACGTAAGCGCCGGGGCGAATTTCCGTGGCCGCCCCGATCCACGCGGGCCCAATGAGGGTGGCGTAAGCGGGCAGCTTTACGGTCGGGTGCAGCCACACCGCGCCCTCGAGATGAACCCCCGGCGGGATTTGCCGCGCGGCCGGCGGCTCCGGCAAACTGGCCAGCGCGGCGCCGATCTGCTTCAGCCACTCCCAGGGCGCGACGTCCGGCCGAAAATACGGCGCAAAAAACGCCAGGGAAGGGGGCAGGGAAAAGAAATCCGAGGCTTTCATGCAATAAGGCGCAGGTGAACGCGCGGGCTCATCGGTTGCGCATCCTGTTGACGAACGCAATCCCCCGCTCCCGCGCCTTCGCCGAACTCCCGCCCAAGGAATCAGCCGCGGACCCCGCTCCGCTCCGCCGCCACCGGCAGGGCGCGTTCGAGCAGCGCCTCGTTCATCGCCAGCGCTGCCTCCACTCCTTCCGCCGCCGCCGCGATCGCGAAGTGCAATCCGCCGCGCACATTGCCAGCGACATAAAGCCCGGGCACACCGGTCGCCGCGTTGCCATCACAACGCACGGAAAATTCATCGTCGAAACTGCAGCCCAGCCGCTCGGGGAGGGTCGAACGTTGGGTGCATTCGGAAATGAAAAATACCGCCTGACAGGCCAACGGTTCCCTGTCCTGGAAAAAGAGGCGCTGCAGACGGTCGGAGCCTTGCGCCCGGGTGACGCGCCCGGTGACCACCCGGATCTGCTTTTCGCGCAACGTTGCCGCCGCTTCCTCACTCCATGCCGGCGCGATGTCCGCGATGATCGTGACATGCGCGCTCCAGGTCAGAAGCACGAGCGCCAGATCGACGGCCTTGGGGCCGCTGCCCAACACCGCCAGCGCCTCGTCGCGGTGCTCCCAACCGTCGCAATAGGGACAATGAAAAACCCCGCGGCCGTAATACTCCCTGAAACCGGGGATCTCCGGCACCGGATCGACCCGGCCGGTCGCTAACAAAAGCAACTGCGCGGCGACGCTTCGGCCGTCGAGGAGCGTCAATTCGAATCCCCCTTCCATCCGCCGGGCGTCGGTGACGGTCGTTTCCTGAAATTCAACGCCGGGATACTTCTCCAACTCCTCGCGCCCGAGCCGCCGCAGGTCCAACGGGCTGACGCCATCGCGCGTGAGATACCCGTGCAAGGCGCGCGAAGCCCCGTTGCGTGGTTGTCCTGAATCCACGATCAACACGGTTCGTCTGCACCTCGCCAGCACCAGGGCCGCGCTCAAACCCGCGGGACCTCCCCCGATAATAATGGCGTCTTGCATGGTTGAAGAGCGTGTCCCGGAAAGAAAGCCAGACCGAATGGCCGCAGAGGCGTTCCCCAACCCCTCCCATGGACCCCGCGTAGGGCTCCCCCCGATACCCGCCCGGAATGTCCACGCCTCACGCCAGGTAAAACGGCCAGGCCCGCAGCGGACGCGCGAACTCCCCGGCTGGCGCCGAATTTCGCGCTGCCTCGGCGCCGCCGTTTTTGGCCGCGAGGCGCCGCGGCGTCACCCGCCGCCGAGCGGCGCGATCAGTGCCGGAGCCGGGTCTCGAGCGGGTCCATCATCAAGACCGATTCGCCGTTTTCCATTTCCACGCGGTGCCAGTCGATTTGGTAGGGCAAGCCCTTCGCCGCCACTTTTTGCATGAGTTCGCTCCGCAAGGTGGCCCGCGTTCCCGGGGGAGGTCGATGCTGCGCATGCGTGCCGTCGTTCGCCGGCGACCACGGCCCGTCGTTCCGCGCCAGCGCCAGGCCGAGACTGCGCGCGGGATCGATGTGATGAAATTCGAGATCCTGGGCTTCCATCCACGGGTCGTTCCATTGCAGCCCCTCGGCCTGCCGGAAACGGTCGAGAATGTGATGCTTGGTGATCCAATCCACCGAACCCACCAGCGATTCAAGATCTCCGGCCAGCCCCGCCTCCACGCGGCTCCAAAATGCCAGAACCGCGTCGGTGTCGGCGTCGCGCCCGGCAAAGCGTTTTTGCGCCCGCTCGCGAAACACGCTGAGCACCTCCACGGGATCGGCGCCGCGGTTGTTGCTCAGGTCCACGCGCCACGGGGGAGTCGGTTGGTGGGATAGCGCGTGCAACGCGCCCACCGCGTCCATCAGCACCAAGGGAGGAAGGTCATCAATCTCCAGCAGGTCCAAGACGAGGCGAGTCGAGCCCACTTTTAAATAAAGCGCGGAGGGCAGCACATTGGTGTCGCCATGCAACAGGTGCAGCCGCCGGAAATGACGCGGGTCGGCCAGCGGTTCGTCGCGGGTGTTGATGATCGCCCGGTTGTGCTGCACCCATTCATACAGATCCGTTTCGATGTAGTCCGCGCGCTGGCTGATCTGAAAGTCCACTTCGCTGGCGGGCTGGCCAATGACGCTCGACCCGCCCACCCGTCCGCTGCCCGTGAACAGCACACGCAGCGTCAGAAAGGTCAGCAGGCTGAGAACATTGCCCTCCGTGAGCGGCGCGGCCCGCGTCAGCGAGTAGTTTTCATGGCAGCCAAACGTCGCCCCGGAGCGGTGGTCGATGTTATTGCGAAAGATGCTGACATGCTCGCCCAGCCCCAGCGCCGCGACGGCTTCCAGCAATATGCGGTCGCCCGCCCGGTCATAACGCACCACATCAGCCGCCGTGGCGCATTCCGCCGTGCAATATTCCAGGTGGCCCATGTCGACGTAGAACCGCCCGCCATTGAAGAGAAACCCGCCGTTGCCGGGCGGTTCGTCCCACCCGCGTTCGTGACGATCGAGCAAACCGTAGCGGTTGCGCTCAAAGATCCAGTCGCGGATTTGCGGCACGAGACGCGGCCCGCCTCCGCTGATCATGCAACCATACTCCGTCTCCAAGCCAGTCACGCCCGCGATATTCCCCCGCTTCGGCCTCACGACAGCTCCGCGGGCGTCAGCACGCGATATCGGGAACCCGCGGTGATCCGCCGATCGAGGAGGGCCCATTCCAAGGTGCGGCCCTCCACCGACAGGGAACGCTGCGGATCTGTCCCATTACCGTCCGGCGGCTTGAATGTCCCCGCGCTGGTGAGTGCGCGCCAGGCATGCAACGCGAGGCGCGCCACCTCGGACAACGGAAGATCACGCGCCAACTGATCGCGCAACCAGTCGGCGAACCGTGACATCCTCGGGAGCGCGCGTGAAGCCTTCCATGTGCGCCGCCTCGATGACGGTCTGCCGAACTTTCTCGATGTCCACCGGATGTCCGAGCACGGCCAGCGCATGGCGGTCGTAGATTTCGAAGACCTTCGATTGTCCGCTCCCGACGCCGAAAAGCAGGATTCCTTCGGGGCGCGAAAACGCGAACACCGGCGTCGCACCTTTCAGTTGGTCGCGGATGTATTCGCGGCGGTTCGCGATCGCCTCGAGCCATCGATGCGGTTCGTCGGAGGTCATGGCCTCGCCTCCCGCCAGCACGCCGCCTGCTCGGCGACTGTAAGGGAGCGCACTCCCGCCGGCCCGAGCAATTTAACCGTCGCAAAATCTCCCTGGGCCGGATCGACCCCGCCCGTTGCCGTGTCGAATTCCGCCGCGGTCATGAGCAACCGGTTGGCCAGCGTCACGCCTTGCCCGAGCGACATCTCGCCCGGCTTCGGCCGGCCCCATTGCTCGAGAAAATGCAGGACGCTCTTGATGCTGCCCGAGCCGGACCCCGAGCCCGCATACGCCGCGGCCTCAAATTGCGCGCCCAACGGGTCATAGACATAGATCGAGGGCCGGCCCGTCGCCGC
>JBEENF010000267.1:0-5611 GCA_041192325.1 Verrucomicrobiota bacterium | reverse complement strand
CCCGCCGGCGTGACCTACCTCGGCGACGGCGCGTGGGGCGCGTTCAACATCGGCGTCAAGGATCGCGAAGAAAAGTGGTATCTCGAGAAAGCCGAATCGCTCAACCACTTCATTCTCGTGCGGCTAAAAGGCGCCGACGCTGAATTCGAGGCCATCAATCTTCTGGGCGAAACGTTCGACCGCAGCCGCGCGCGCCGCCCTTGATCCGGCTGCCCGGTGCCGGACGGCGACGGGTGCGACGGCGCTTTCAAACCCTCCGCTCGCCGCCTCCCGAATTTTCCCCGCACGCCACCCACCTCCTCATGAAGCCCCCTCGTCTGTTCCTGCTCCTGATCCTCTCGCTCTTGCCCGGCGTTGGCGCGGAGGTCCAGTTCCCCACCCGCAGCAAATATGCCGGGGGCCTCATCTCCCTCTACGCTTATATGTACAATTACTACCTGCCTCCGGCGTCCAGTACGCCGTGGAGGCCGGCGTGGTCGCCCGATGGCAAGCAGATCGCGTTCTCCATGTCGGGCTCGATCTGGAAGGTGAAAGTCGGCGAGACCACGGCTCACGAGTTGACTGCCAACCGCAGCTACGACTCCGCCCCCGCGTGGTCGCCCGACGGGAAGTGGATCGTTTACACCACCGAGGACGGCGGAGGGATCAACTTGATGCTGCTCAATCTCGCGACCGGCGAAAGCACCGCCGTGACGAAAGGCGACCAACTTAATGTCGATCCGGTGTGGTCGCCCGATGGGGCCAGGATCGCATTCGTCACGAATGCGCCCGGCGGACGGTTCAATCTCTACACGAGCGCGTTTGCCGACGGTCGCTTTGCCGAGCCGGTGCGCCTCACCGAGGCGAACAGCTTTGGCCGCTCGCGGCTGTACTTCAGCCCGTATGACGATCACATCCAGCCCAGCTTTTCGCCCGACGGGAAGGAACTGCTCCTCGTTTCGAACCGCGGCATTCCGATGGGTTCGGGAGCGATCTGGCGCGCGCCGATGCAACCCAACCTGATGACGAAGGCGACGCGGATCCTGCGCGAGGAAACTCTTTATCGCACGAAACCGCAGTGGTCACCCGACGGTCACCGCGTGCTCTACGCCTCGCATCGCAGCGGGCAATATACGCAGCTCTTCGTCCATCCGGTCGAAGAGGGGGAGCCCTTCGCGCTGACCCGTGATGCTTGGGATCACTTCGATCCAGCCTGGTCGCCCGACGGCGAGTGGATCACGTATATCTCCAACCAGAACGGCCTCTCGGAGTTGCGGTTGCTCCGGACGTTCGGCGGTTCGGACGAGAAGATCGAGATCAAGCAACGCGTGCACCGCCGCCCCATGGGCAAACTGGAGGTGTTCGCCCGCGACGCCGACACCGGAGAACTCACCCCGGCGCGATTCTACATGAAGGCCGCGGACGGCAAAACCTACGCGCCGGAAACGGCCTTTCACCGCATCGCGCCGCGCGCGGCCAAGGAGGATTTTTTTCACTCCGAGGGGCATTTCGTCGTCGAGGCGCCGGCCGGCGAACTTGTCCTTGAGGCGGTGAAGGGCGCGGTCGAATACTGGCCCGCGCTCACCACCGTCCAGGTGAAGGCCAACGGCGCCACCCGGGTGGAACTGAAGTTAAAGCGCCTCGCCAACATGAACGCGCGCGGCTGGTGGAGCGGCAGCGATCACGTCCACATGAACTACGGTGGCAATCTCAAGAACACGCCCGAGTATCTCCTGCTCGAAGCCAAGGCCGAAGGGTTGGATCACGTGGGCTGGAAGATCGCGAACAAGGACAACCGCGTTTTCGACACCGAGTATTTTCAGGGCAATCCCCTGCACCCGCTCTCGAACGGCCAGAATCTCCTGTCGATCGGCGAAGAGTATCGTCCCGCCTGGTATGGTCACGTCAGCTTCATCAATCTCACGAAGCACCTGATCTCGCCATTCTCGATCGGTTATGAGGGCACCGGGGTGGCGAGTCTTTATCCGAGCAATACCGACATGTTTCGCATCGCGCAGCGTCAGGGCGCCATCGGGGGCTACGTGCATCCGTGGTCGGAGGAGCCAACGCTCGCGTCCGAATACCGCGGCGCGCAAACCTACCCCGTCGACGCCGCGCTGGGCGCCTTCGAATACCTCGAGGTGCTCACCAATGCGGACCGGCATCGCTTCACGGCGAAGGTCTGGCACCGCTCGCTGAATTGCGGCTTCAAAGTCACCGCCTCGGCGGGCGAGGATTCGATTCTCAACCTGCCGGCAACGCCCATCATCGGCTCCGCCCGGCTCTATGCCTACCTCGGGAAAACACTCACGTGGGAGGGGTGGGTCGAAGCCGTGCGCAAAGGCCGAACCTTTGTCACCAATGGGCCCCTGCTCCACTTCACGGTGAATGATGAAATTCCCGGCGGCGAAATTCGCCTCCCCGCCAGCGGCGGATCGGTCACGGTAAACGCGAAAGTCGAATCCATCGTGCCGCTCCAAACGCTCGAGCTGATCTTCAATGGCAACGTGATCGAAACGGTCCCGCTCACCGGCGACCAGCGCACCGCCGTATTCACAAAACCGATTCCCATGACCAGGAGCGGCTGGTTCACGCTGCGCACCGCCGGCCGTGGCGTCCAGCACCCGGTGGACGACGCCTATCCCGTGGCGGAAACGAGTCCGGTGTACGTCTACGTGGGCGACCGGCCGATTCGCTCAAAGGAAGACGCGGAGTATTTCATCCGTTGGATCGATGACATCACGAAGCTCTGGAGCGCGCACAAGGCGTGGCGCTCGGACCGCGAAAAGGAGCACGTGCTCGGCCAGTTCGCCGCGGCCCGCAACGTCTACGAGCGGCAGATCCAGGAAGCGCCGCAATGACCGCTCGCCTCATGGCCCCGGCACTTTCCCAACCCGGCCGCAAGGCTCCGTCCGGCGTCCTGCCCCGCTGGGCCGCGCTGGCGTGCCTTGGCTTGTGCGCACCGGCGGTGGGAGCGGAAAAAGCCGCGCCAGATCCCGCGCAGGCGCGCGCTGCGGGTTGGCAGGAACTCTTTGATGGCCGAACGCTCCGCGACTGGAAGCCGTCGAATTTCGCGACGCAGAGCCAGGTCGCAGTCGAACGTCCGTTTCGGGGCGGCGAGGGGGCCATCGTGATGGAACTGGGCGAACAGCTCTCCGGCATCACTTGGGCCGGCGCGCCCAATCTGCCGGAGGTCAATTACGAACTGGCCCTCGAAGCCATGAAGCTGGAAGGACAGGACTTTTTCTGTGGGCTCACCTTCCCGGTGGGCCGCGCCGCTTGCACTCTCATCGTCGGCGGCTGGGCAGGGACCATCGTGGGGCTGTCGAGCGTCGATGATCTCGACGCGTCGGAGAATGAAACGATGTCCTCCCGCGCCTTTGAACGTCTGCGCTGGTATCGGATCCGGGTCCGCGTGACCGCCGAAAAAATCGAAGCTTGGATCGACGATGAACCGGTGATCGCCCTGCCGACCAAGGGCAGAAAGATCGATCTCCGCTATGGAGGGATTGAAAATTCCCTGCCGCTCGGCATCGCCGCGTATCAAACGCGCGCCGCGATCCGCGGGATTCGGTTGCGCCGGCTGTAGGGATCACGGGCAGGCAGCCCGCAGGACAGGCCCCACCGCCACCCCGTCCGGTTTACTCGACCGCCAGGGAGCGCAAGCGCTCGCCAAGTTCAGCCGGCGAGGGAAACTTTATGATGTAGCCGTCGGCGCCCAGTTCGGTCGCGTGCTTCACATCCGATTCCAGCTGCGAACTGGAAACCATGATGACCCGGATATTTTCCAATCCGGGCGTTTGCCGGATCCATTTCAAGACGTCGAAGCCCGAAACTTCCGGCATGTTAACGTCGAGGAACACAATTTCCGGTTTCAGCCGCGGAGCCCCGCCCGCCGTGGGGCAACAGCGACGCAGATAATCCTTCGCCTCGTTGCCGCCGGGGGCGATCACCACCGAAGCCTTGATTCGCGCCTTCTTCAAGGCATGGCGCATAAGCTCATGCGCATCCGGATTGTCGTCGACGATCAGAATGGAAGGGATTTCCGTCCAGAGATTTGGGTCCAAGGGCAACATTTCCTTCAACACAAGGCTGGCGACAACGAATCGAGATAAGCGGCCCCGTCAACGGCTGGGACTCGTTAACATAAATGTCTGGAACCCTGACCATTGCGGAGCTCCCGACACGGGGAGAAAACATTTTTGATCGCGGGATGGTAAGATGCTGGCAATGCCCTATGCTCAGAGCGTTGCCAAGTAATGATCGGCCAGCGCGTCATGTCGAAATTCGCTCCAAAATTAATCATCCGATCCATCCGTGGCCGTCTCGCTCTGCTGGTGCTCGCCATCACCGTGCCGGCCGCTGTTTTGGTGGCGATTCTCACCGCGCGCGCCTACGACGACGAACGGGCAGCCGTCGCCAGCCATCTGCTCGTAACGACGCGCGCGCTGGCCGCTCTGGTGGAGAGCAAGTTCGACGCGTCCCACGCGCTCCTGCGCGGCTTGGCATCACTGCCGGCTTTGGAGCGGGATGATATCGTCTCGTTTGAGCGGCGGGTCCGCGCCGCAGTCCCCGCGGGAGATCAATGGGTGGTGCTCCTGGACTCCTCCGGCCGGCAACTCGTCAACACCCGCGCGCCCGTGGGCGCCGAGCTTCCGAACACCGGGCAGGATTCCGATTTCTGGGAGGCACTCCGCAGCGGCCAAAACTATGTTTCCAACATTTTTGTCGGCCCCGTGGCGCGGCAACCGGTTCTTAGCGTAAGTATACCGGTGATACGGAAGGGAACGCTGCAGTACGTCCTGTCACTTATCATGCTCCCCTCCGTCCTCGCGGAGGCGATCGCGGTGGAAAAAATCAGCGAGGGGGAAATCGTGGCGGTCTACGACCGCAAGGGCATCGTGGCCGCGCGCAGTCGGGGGGCCGACCGGTTCGTCGGCCAAAAAGCCACGCCGGACATGGTCGCCGCAGTGACCAGCCGCTCCTCCGGCGTGCTTGAGAGTGACACCCTTGAGGGGATTTCCACGATTTCGGCGTTCTCCCGGTGCCCGACCATCGGCTGGACGGCCGCGATGGGCGCGCCGCGCGCGGAGGTTTACGCTTCGGGGCAAAGATTGCTGCGGCTGGCCGCCACCTGGTCTGGGGTGCTGATCGGGATCGCGGCGCTGGCGGCTTTGTGGATCTGGCGGTCCGTGGTACGGGGCATCGAGGTCCTGGCGCAGGATACCGAGCGGGTCGGCGCCGGCGAAATCCCCCCCGCGGACCTGACGGGGCTGAGGGAAATTGACCGGGTGGGCGCCGTGCTGCGGCAGACGGCCGAACGCTTGGCGTTGCGTGAGCGGGACCTGAAACACCTGAACGAGACGCTGGAGGAACGGGTCGCCACGCGGACCAGCGAACTGGCCGCCGCCAACACCGCCCTCGTGAACGCGAATCGCGAATTGGACGACTTCGCGCGCGTGGCCTCGCACGATTTGCGCGAGCCACTGCGATCCATCAGCGGCTTCGCGGAGATTCTACGCGAGGAAAACGCCGCGCAGCTAGATGCGACAGGTCGCAACTACTTGGACCGCGTGTGCGCGGCGACCCAGCGTCTCAGCAGACTGCTCGATGCCATCCTCGAGTACTCCAA
>JBEENF010000266.1:0-5643 GCA_041192325.1 Verrucomicrobiota bacterium | reverse complement strand
TCCCGATCAGATAAAGGGCAATTGGCCACGGCTTGCCGCCCGACCATTCCAGCAGCGCGGAAGCAATCAATGGGGCCAGCCCTCCGGCAAACGGCGCGGCCAGTTGGTAGCCGAGTGATGCGCCGGTGTAACGCGTGCGCGTCCCAAACAATTCGGAAAAGAAAGCGGCCTGCGGTCCGTACATCGCCGCATGTCCAATCATCCCCGCCACGATCGCCATCCACACCCAGACCGTGTTGCGGGTGTCCACCAACCAAAAGAAGGGGAATGCCATTGCCAGAAGAAACAAGGCGCCGCCGAGATACACGGGCCTTCTTCCCAGACCATCGGACAAGCGGCCGAAAAACGGAATTGCCACCAACTGCACGGCCGAACCCAGCAGCACTCCGTTAAGGAGGGTGGAACGCGACATCCCAAGGTGTTGCGTAGCGTAGCTCAATACCCACACGGTGAAAATATAGAAGAACGCATTCTCCGCGAGGCGGGCGCCCATGGAGAGCAGGATGTTGCGGGGATGCGTTCGAATAACTTCCAAGATCGGCAACTTTGGCGGCGGTCGCAGGGATTTCGCCTCGGCAAAAATCGGGCTCTCCAAAACCCGCAGGCGAATGAAGGAGCCGATGCCGGTCAGCACAATGCCAAGCAGGAATGGCACCCGCCAGCCCCAGGCAAAAAAAGCCGCTTCCGGCAGCGACGAAAAAATCTGGAACACGCCCGTCGCGAGCAGCAG
This sequence comes from Verrucomicrobiota bacterium, assembly GCA_041192325.1. Taxonomy (GTDB): domain Bacteria; phylum Verrucomicrobiota; class Verrucomicrobiia; order Opitutales; family Opitutaceae; genus ER46. The sequence continues at coordinate 4,913 of JBEENF010000266.1, read as the reverse complement.
TCCCACGGGGACCCCCGCCTGCACCCAGCTCGCGTAAAGACCGCGCCGGCTCTTGTCAGCATGCTCCACCACCATGAGCACCGCTCCACCCCACTCTCCGCCTACTCCCAGCCCTTGCACAAAACGGAGCACGACCAGCAAAATCGGCGCGAGAATTCCCGCTTGGTGGTAAGTGGGCAGCAGGCCAATACAAAAGGTCGCGATCCCCATCATCATCAGCGTCGTCACCAGCATCGACTTGCGTCCGACGCGATCACCGAAGTGGCCGAAGACAATGCCGCCCAAGGGTCGCGCGAAAAAGCCGACCGCATAGGTGGCAAACGCAGCCATCGTGCCCGCCAGTTCACCAAAGTTGGGAAAAAACAGCTTGTTGAAAACCAAGGCCGCCGCGGTGCCGTAGAGGAAAAAGTCGTACCATTCGATGGCCGTGCCCATGAAACTGGCGAGGACGACTCTGCGGGTGGATTGCGGATGGGCCGGGGTATGACTCATGGGGAAATAAGGGGTGGTTCAGGTAAAAAAACTCGGCCCGATCAGCCGGACGCGTCTTTCGCTATCGTGTTATACAGGCGAGGAAACTGCGGCAGTAAAGTCAGGGGAAAACAAATCACACGCACCGCCCGCCATCGACCTCCATACACAAGCCGGTGATGAATTCCGAAGCCGGGTCGGCGAGAAAAACGGCGGCGTTCGCAATGTCGGACGGACGACTCAGGCGGCCCAGCGGAATGGTCGCAATGAACTTTGCCCGGTTGGCGGGAGTATCTTCGGCCCCCATGAACGTGCTTAACAAGCCGGTTTCTCCGATGACGGGATTGATCGCGTTGACGCGGATTTTTTCGGGCGCGAGTTCCACGGCCATGGATTTCGTAAACAAAATTACCGCTCCCTTGGAACCGTTGTACCACGTCAGGCCTGGACGCGGCCGGACTCCCGCCGTGGAAGCGACATTGATAAAACACCCGCTGCCCTGTTGACGGAAGATCGGCACACAATGCATCGCGGAAAGATAGATGCTTTTGACGTTCACTTGAAATATGCGATCGAAGATCTCCTCCGGGACATTCAGCATCGGCTGATTCGCATGGCTCATACCGGCGTTGTTCACCATCACATCCAGCCGGCCGTACTGCCGGGTGGCGGTGTCCACCAGACTCTTCATGTCGGCGGATTTGCTGACATCGCCTTGACACCCGATCGCGTCGCTCCCGCGGGCCTTGAGCGCAGCCGCGACCCGCTCGGCGGCGTGACCGTTGATATCCGCCACCACCACTTTCGCCCCGTGTGCGGCATAGGTCTCACATATGCCTGCGCCGAATCCAGAGCCGCCGCCCGTAATCATCGTAACCAGGCCTTTTAATCTCATAAAAAAGTACTCCCTTTTCAACCGGGGCGGGGCACCCGCGGCGACTCCGAATTTTCGCGGACGACAAATTAGACCGACGAAGGGAGACGCGGGACGGACTGCAGTAATGTCCAAAATCGTCCCGCACTTGCGGCAGGCTAATGCTCCCGCCATCGTGGCCGGCATGGGACACGAACCACCCAGCAGCGACTCACCGCCCTGTAAGGATTCATTGCCCGTATGCTCCGCATCGCCGGACGTGGTTGCGCCGCCGAAGCCGGCGGAGCCTTTGTCGCCTTCTGCCTCCGCGGCAGTCAATCAGCTCAGTTCAGAGGAACAGATGGCTTTGTTTGCGCAGGATTTGAAGGAAAACGACTGGGGCCATCAGCCCTGTTGACGCGTCACCTCGCACCGGGCGCAGATCGATTTGCCGGGTAGTCGGCTTGAGTTTTATCGCAGGGCCCAGTGTCGTGAAAAACGACCGCATGGCTTCCTTCACCAATATCGCCGCCTACAAGTTCACCCCCCTGCAGGAGCTCGAACGCCTGCGCGGGGAATTGCGGCGCCGTTGTCTGGCCGCCGACTTGAAAGGCACTGTTCTGCTGAGCCCCGAGGGCATTAATCTATTTATTTCCGGCCGCGAAGAAAAAGTCACGGTGTGGCTGGAGGAATTACGCGGCTTTCCTGGCCTGGAGGATCTACGCGTTAAGGTGAGTCGCAGCGCCAAACAACCGTTCGGCCGCATGTTGGTGAAAATCAAAAAGGAAATCATCTCCTTTGGCGCGGAGGGCATTGACCCGTCGCGCCGGCCGAGTCCCAAGCTCGACGCCCGCATCCTGAGAGCGTGGCTCGACGAAGGACGACCGCTCACGCTGCTGGATACCCGCAACGATTACGAAGTGCGCTTCGGGACGTTTCGCGGGGCCCTCCCGGCGGGCATTGATCATTTTCGCGATTTTCCTGACGCGGTGGCGCGTCTGCCGGCGGCGTTAAAAACCGAGCCGGTGGTGATTTTTTGCACCGGCGGAATTCGCTGCGAAAAGGCCGGGCCCTTCCTGGAGCGCGCTGGTTTCCAGCAGGTCTATCAGCTTGATGGTGGCATTCTGCAGTATTTCGAGGACTGCGGCGGGGCGCACTACAGCGGAGATTGCTTTGTTTTCGACGAGCGCGGGTGTGTCGATCCGGCGCTCCGCGAAACAAAGGGGGCAAGCCCGGCGGCGCCTCCGGCCGTTTAAGATGGCAGAGCGGCGAGGCTGATTATCGGGGCAGACCTTCGATCATGCGACGCACATCGAGTTGGCCTGTCGCCGATATCTTAAAGGAACGCACGGGGTTGGGGGCAGCGGCGTGTAGCTCACTTCGCAAACGATAATTAATCAGCGCTGCGTTTCCGAGCGACTGCACTGTTCCCATCAGTGCCAGGTTCTCGAGAAAGAAGGTCACGTTTTGGGTCGTGGACCCCCAAGGCGGCAACGTGACCGCGTCGCCGTTCAAGGCGCGGCCGACATAGGTTTCATTCAAATACAGTCGGTGAGATGAACCGCGCAGCGCCAGGGGCTCCGGCGACCCGTTGGTGAGGCGCAGCGTCAGCTCCACGCTGGTCTCCAGCAATGCAGCGTTGAGCGGACGAAAGGTTACGAGGCTCACAGCCACCTCCGGTGGAGGACCCAGGGTCGCGCAGCCTTGCCATAACATTCCCGCGGCCAGCAACACTATCGTCCCACATCGTGCCATGGCCGTGCCGACACCGATTATCGCTCCCGGGTTCGATTAAGTGCGACAGGACACGCACAATCGTCGGAATTGAGGTGAAGACCGGAACGGTCTTGGATGACTTGATGACTCCCTCTGAATCAAAGGACCCGCTCCACGGCGTCACTCTGGAGCAACTGCTCAAAGAATTGGTCGCGCACTACGGTTGGGAGGAAATGGGCCGCTCGATCCCCATCCGCTGTTTCACCCACGATCCCAGCATCAAATCCAGTTTAACCTTTCTGCGGAAGACGCCTTGGGCCCGCGCCAAGGTCGAGGCGCTGTTCATCCGCTGGCAGGCGGAGAAATAACGGGAGGCCGCGGGCGGTCCAGCTACCGCCACACGTCGGCGCCGCCGATTTCACGCAAGGCCAGCTGCCCTTCAATCAAGTCGAGGGTGGACCGCACGATGGGAATATCCGGTTCGAACTGGGAAGTGATTTCTTCCCGCATCTCAAGCACACCCTCGATTGGCAATTGTTTGAGCACGCTACCCACCAGCGCGTGGATTGCGGCGGCCTGCTCATGCTGGGGGAGTGTCGCAATCGTTGCCCAAATCCGGGCGGAAATGTCGTCAGGAAAGTCCATTTGCCGGGCACAATTGTCCCCTCGGCGCCGTTATGGTTCCCTGACGACAAGCGAGTCTTGTTCGTCGCCGTCTCGAACGCGTAAGTAATTCTAGTCTGCGCGTTCCTCCGCTGGGAAGTTCCCCGTGGTGCTCCGCGGAGACTTCCTCCGCATCGCGTGGCGGGCCGGATTAGTCGGGTAATTCGAAAGTAAAGGCTCCCGCGTTTTCCGATGCGAGCAAACGGGCGAGGTCCTCCGGGGCTAGGGGAATCGTGCGCCGATGGGCGACGGACTTAAACATTTGGGGAAATTCGAGGACCAAGCTTACCGCAACATCACCGTTACTCAGCTCCCGCGTTTCCAACCATCCGCGTCTCCCCGGCGGCGGATTGCTTTGGTCCAAGGCAGAGGTCACCAACACGGTTTTCCCGTGAAGCGATTTGAGATCGACGGCGCGCATACCACCCAGACAGGCGTCACTGCCCCACGGTTCACCTGCCGCCGCGCAAACGAATCAACGGGGAGATGCCTCGCATGCAGGCGCTGGATGTCGAGCGGAGTTCGCAAGGTGGTTCTTCAGCGCTGCCCTGCGCGCCATACCGGATTCAGCAACTCAGTACCCGCGGCTCCGTGCGCGAATCGATGACCTGCGACCGCGTGGCGAGGTCGATCTTACCCGAACGGGATAGGCACGTCCCAGCTCCACCACGAGGAGCTCTTTCTGGTTGAGCGCCCGCGCCAAGTCCTCACACCACGGCCGCAGTCGCTGTTTCGAAGAAGTGCAGACCAAAATCTGGCGCGATTCCTCTGAAATAAAAACGCCGTGGCAGGGATCGAACCATCCTCCGTCGGCATTCAAAATCGTAAAACCGGCCGCAAAATGACGAAAGGTGATAGCGCGAATCAATTCATCGTCGTGGCGCGAAAAATTCTGCCCGGCCGAGGGTGTGTTGCGGGCGCCAAGAATGAGCGAAAAGCATTTCACCAGCCGCTCTTTGACCCCGACCTGACGGCGTGGTGCGCCTTGCCGTGCCTGCCGTGCTCCGCGAGCTAGAAACGAAGGCGGACGTTGTCGTGGCCGCATTTCGGGCAGGCGCACGACTGCGATGCAGACGATGCGGTGTAGAGCGCATCGCAACGAATGCAGTGGAAGGTAATCTTGCGCCGCTCCAGTTCGAAACGACGGTGATCGCGCCGGTCATACCAAAGCCAGAGGCACAGGAAGGTAATCCCCACGAGGGTGCAGTAG
>JBEENF010000265.1:0-5660 GCA_041192325.1 Verrucomicrobiota bacterium | reverse complement strand
GTTGTAGTAGTTGAAGTGTTTTCCGATTCAAAATATCGGGTGCGCAATTTGTAACCCAATTTGTAACCCGATCCGAAAATTTCGGCGTTTTCGGGATAATTCGAGCTGACAACGCAAACGTAAAAAACTCGGTTTTACGAGTGAAGAGCGAGTCGGGACAACTCAGGACAATTCAGGCAAAACTACCTGCTCAGTTTAGAAAACCGCTGCTCTATCCAGCTGAGCTACCACCGCAAAGTCACCCAGCACCGCTATTCACACCCGCCGCGACCGACAAGGGAAATTCTCCGGCGGAAGCTACGCAACCCACGAGCGCGGCCCGCGTCACTCCCGCCATTCCAGTCCGAAGAAAGCCGCGCACGTTCGCGGACGGTAAACCCCGGCCGCTGGAAGTCCCGCGAATGGCCGGCAGTCTTCCGGCGGCTGTACTCGGACCGAGCGCAAACTGCTCTCCGGTATGCGTTCCTGCACACGCTGTCCGGCAAGAGGACAAAACCGCACGGGAAGTCATTTCTCCTCCCCTCGCATTTCCGCCAGTGCAACGGGGTTCAGGGGAAATCAGCCTGCTGGCTGAACGGGAAGCCTTCTGACGCCCGAACCCTCAACGAGACCCCGGCGCGGCTATAGCCCCGCGATCCCCTTCGGCAGCGCGAAGACTGTCCGCGCCTCCGCCTCCGTCAGTTCGCGATTAAACACGGCCACATCGTCGATGAATCCAGTGTACGCATAACCGAGCGTCAGCGCGCTCTTCGTTACGTCCCAGTTGAAGGTGTTGGTCCAGCCCTTGAACTCGCCCTGCTTGACGCCATCAAGGTAAAGCGCGCCACGCCCGTTCTTTTCGCCGGAATTGATATTGGCAAACGTCACCAAGACATGCGTCCAGTGATCGCGCCGGAAAGGCGGTTTGATGACCGGCACCATGGGCCGCTCGGCGTCGCTCATTTCCTCCCATTTCTTGCCGTGCGGATTCCAGAGCTTGGTGATCGCCATGATCGCAAAGCGAAAATGCCGGGGCGTGTGATCCTTGCTGAATTCCACGAACATGTTGCCCTCGGTCCAAGTCTGCCCGACAAGCTGCAGCGGGTCGCAATAACCCGGCTCGAGATCCTGGTCGGGGTCGAGTCGCATCCAGAAAGAGATCGAGCCGTTCCAGTTTTTGGCCTGAAAGCCGATGTTGTCGCCGCCCCGGAAAAAAACCTGCGGCTTGATCTTCTTGCGAAACTCCAACGCATCCCCGAAACGGCCTGCGCCGGGCGCAATGCGCACCAAATCCTCCGAGGGCAGCCCGGGGTTGGCCGCGTCGCGTTTGGCGCGATCGTCCGCCGTGAACACGCGTCCGTCGCCCTTGGCAAACTTAGCGTCAGCGGAACCGTCAAAGGGAACGTGGAGCGTGAGCGCGTCGCGCAACCCCGCCGCTCCGGCGGTGGGCCCCAGGAACATCGGGAGCAAAACCATCAGAAAAGCGCCGGAACAGGGGAAAGTTCGAGAGGACGTCATGGAGTAATAGGAACGAGTTCGGAGCAATCCGGTTTATCCCGCAAGCGCGGAACAAACCACGGGGAAGACCCGGCCCAAACTTGCCTGCCCTGAACGCGTAGGTAAGGGGCGGAGACGCCAGCAGTCGAACGGCGCAAAGATGCTCGAATCGAACTCTTGACTTGCCTGTGACGGATTTTACGTTCCGCTCCCTTTCCCGTTTCACGGGGTGGTAGCTCAGTTGGTTAGAGCGTCTGCCTGTCACGCAGAAGGTCGCGGGTTCGAGTCCCGTCCATCCCGCCAGTTTCAAAAGCCCCTTATCAATAAAGAGATAAGGGGCTTTTGCTTTGCCGGTGACCGCAAACTGACAACGGCCCTGACAACACCTGCAGGGATAGGCTAGGATAAGCGGGGCGAGTTAGAGCGCGTGCGGAATTCGTGTTTTTGCCCACGCCGGATGCACTGGTGAGCGCCCAATCTGTGCGCCTTTTCTAAATCAGGCGGGACGAATGAGCTCTTGCTGAATTGCTCGGATGTGCGGAGAACCAAATACCCAAAACATCCCCCGTCTGACGGAGAACCACCTTCGCCCGAGCCCGGGCGGAGCGAGCGTGATCGAGCAATCGAAGAAGCTGGCGGAAAAAAATACCTCGCGGCCACCCAGGCCCTTCGCCTCGCGGAGCTCAGGCAAGTCGCGGTCCGCCTGCGACCAAATCTGGAGCAACTGCGCATAGCTGGCGCGTGCGGCGGACGCGTCGCCAAAGCCTGACTCGGCCCGCGCCCGACCGGCCAGGGAGAGGGGACGATTGGGATAGCGGCGGAGGGCGTTTTCAAACTACCGCCTCGGCGGGCCGATTGGCGGCCAACAGGACTTCGCCGAACAATTCGTGGGTGGGCTTGAACGACGACAGCGGCCCCGGCAATTTGCCGAGTTCCTCTTCGAGCTGCGTGGCCTGCCGAAGCAAATCAACGGCCGGCCCGAAAATCTGCTGCCGCGGTCGTGGTTGATTCCTGGGGGCGGTCCCGAACTGCGAAAGAAACTGCAGAGCATCCGCGGTACCCTCTCGTGCTTGCTGGCCCTTCAGCCCCGTGCTCAACTCCCGAATCCGACCCTCGCCCCGGCCGGAACCCAAAAGCCCCCTCCGCCGCGTCTGGGCGTCGCCAGCGCCGGCGGCGTGAGTTAGGTCCGTCAGTTCAGCAAAAGTGGTTCAGTGGATCAGCGCAGATTGCGGTCGTGGAATCCGTCCCTTTGCGTTTTGATCAGTGGCGCCTTCACCCCCCGCCACCCATGTCCCGCCTCGTCCCCTTCACCACCCTCGCCTTCCTGCTGGCCTTCAGCGCGTTCCCCGGCTTGCGCGCCGCTCCTTCGTCCTCATTGCGCGTGGGCCGGGCCGCGGTCGATCTGACGCCGCCGCCGCTGATGCCGTTTCACACGCCGCAGCGCCCGCCGTTCCCCACCGTGCCGGCGGAAGGCATCCACGATCCCTTGCAGGCAAAGGCAATCGTGTTCGAAAGCGGCGGAGTCAGAGCCGCGATCGTGGCGTGTGACATGACGAGCATTCCCGTGCATATCACCGCGGCGGCGCGCGAGCACGTTGGCCGGATCTGTTCCGTGCCGCCGGCCAACGTGATGATCACGGCCACCCACACCCACACCACGCCCAATATCCGCCCGCGTTTTGCGCGGAATGCCACTCCCGAGCAGAGAAAGGTGATGGACGAATACCTGGCGCGGATGCCGCAGCTCATTGCGGAAAGCGTCAAGGCCGCCGAACAGAATCTAGCCGCAGTCCAGCTCTCCGCCGCGGTGGCCGAGGTGAAGGGGGTCGCGTTCAACCGGCGCTTTCTGATGAAGGATGGCTCGGTCGTTTCCAACCCCGCCAAGGGACAGGACGAATTGCTCGTCAATGTTGCCCGCGCGGCGGGACCGACCGACCCCACGCTGCCCGTGCTGTATTTTGCCGCGGCGGACGGCCAGCCGGTCGCGACCCTAATCAATTTTGCCATGCATCTGGATACTACCGGTGGCCTGCGCTACTCGGCTGATTACCCGCACCAAATTTCCAAGATTCTCGCGGACGTGAAGGGCCCGGAGATGCTGACGCATTTCACGATTGGGGCGGCGGGTAACATCAACCACTACTACCTGCTCGATCCCAAACGGCCCCGCCGCACGAAGGGCTACGACGAAGCCGCGCGCATCGGCACGTTGGTGGCCGCCGAGGTAGTCCGGGCCTACGAGAAACTCGAGCCGGTGACGGTGAGTTCGCTCAAGGTTTCCCGCGAAACCGTGCGACTGCTGATCCTCGAGGAAAAGGCGCCGGCGCTCGCGGCGCAGTTCGGCAACAAGCCGGCCTTTCACGACGGCGAAATGATGGTCACGCTCATCGACGGCAAATACACCTTCGACGCGGAGGTCATGGTGATCGCCCTGGGCGACGAAGTGGCCTTTGTGGGTCTGCCGGGGGAAATGTTTGTCGAGCTGGGATTGATGATCAAACAGGGCTCGCCGTATCAGTACACAATCATCGATACGCTCGCGAATGGCTCGATTGGCTACGTGGCCAATCGCAAAGCGTATCGCGAAGGCAGTTACGGAGCCTCGCCGGCCACGACGCGCTCCAACCCCGGTTCCGGCGAAGCGCTGGTCGACTCGGCGCTGCGCCAACTCGTGGCGCTGCGCGACATGAAACCCACTCCTTAGATTTGGCGACTGCGTTGCGCCTCCACTTCGTTTAATTCCGCCCCATGCCCCGTCTTCTCTTTTTCGCCACGCTGGCCTGCCTCGCGTCGGCGCTCGCGTCCGCGGCCAATCCGTTTTTCGCAATGAACACCATCGCGCGCGGCGGTCCCGAAGTGACGCCGGCGATGTTGCAGGAACTCGGCTACGATGGTCTTGGCGGTCACGCCCTCGACGAGGCGATGCCCGCCGCAATTGTCGCCAGGGGCCTGAAATTTTTCAATGGTTACCACGTCATCGTGCTGGATGCGGCATCGCCCGCGCCGAACGAACCACTCCGGCGCTGGCTGGCATTCATGCGCGGCCACGACACGGCGCTGTGGCTGGCGATCCGAGAGGTGAAGCGGCCGGATGGTTCGCCCCACGCGCTCTCCTCGCCCGACGCGGACACGTTGGTCGTCGCGCAGCTTCGCGCCATCGCTGACGCCGGGGCGGCCAGCGGCGTGCGGATAGCACTGTATCCCCATGCCGGTTACTGGCTGCAGCGGGTTGAAGACGCCCTGCGGGTGGCCGACGTGTTGAAACGCGCGGACGTGGGGGTTACTTTCAATCTTTGCCACTGGTTGAAAGTTGAAGGCTCCGAGCGCGACCCGCTGCCAGTGCTTCGCGCCGCGCTTCCCCGCTTGATGTTCGTTTCCATCAATGGCGCCGACACCGGTGACACCCGCGCGATGGCCTGGAACCGGCTCATCCAGCCGCTCGACTCCGGCAGCTACGACGTGGGCGGTTTGGTACGCGGTCTTCAGCGTCTCGGCTACAACGGCCCGATCGGATTCCAAGGATACAGTATCAAAGCAGACCCGCGGGAGGTTCTGGCGCGCACCATGGCTGCGTGGCACAAGATCAACCAGGTCGCACCTTCTCGTCCGTAGTCAGGTCGCGGATGTCGCGCTCTCACTGTTGAACGGGCTCATTTCGTCGAAGCGCGAACGGCACTGGTCGACGAGAGCGAGACAGACTTCCGGATGCGTCACACGCAGGCGCAGGGTCCACTCGTGAGCGCGCAACACCACCACGCCCTTGCTCACCCGCGGGCGCTCCACCAACGCGGCGAGATTAAACTGCCGGTCTCTCACGACGCGGTGTTCGATGATCCGGCCCGGCGCGACCGAATACGCCGCCACGCTGCACACCGTCCACGCCAGGGCCCCGAACGGCAACACGTTGGCCAGGCCCACGAGCAGCATGAGTCCCGTGAGGCTCATCGGCCCGTCACCCGCGTTAACCGCCACAATCTGCACAATAATCCAATAAGCGAACGGAGGAAGAATCACCGCCAGCCAAAAGGAATGAGAGCGTAACGTGGTATCGAACGTGCGCATCACCGCGACAGTTCCGCCAGGCGCTCTCTTGTTCCCACCCGGCGCGAGAACGCAGGGAAGGTCCGTGGTTTTTCTGGCGCGGGCATCCGTTGCGCGCGGTGCACCGGGCGCCGGTCGCCCTC
>JBEENF010000264.1:0-5673 GCA_041192325.1 Verrucomicrobiota bacterium | reverse complement strand
AAGCCAGCCAGTTTTTCAGCGAACTCCTCTACCGCGTACGCAACCAGCGCGACCGTTGGGTCACCCTCACATGTGTTTACCACGGCTGCTCAACCGCCATTCCTAATGGCCGAAGGCACAGCGGGACCAAGGCACGACGAAATCTCCACGACGGCAGGCGACGACAGGGCACCCTGGCCTTGGCCACAGAAGGCCAACCGGCGGCGCTTCATGCTTTCCAACGAAAGCGTCACGTCGGCTCCATCGAGAATCCAGTTCATGCCGAGCGAGAGCATGCGGCTGACCTGATCATCCGTGAACAGCGCCGCGCTCAAGTGCACTCCCACTCCGATGCCCGCGGCGCGACAGCGCACAATGACCCCGTCGATCAGGCGATGCAGTGCGGGACTGCTCCAATTCTCGGGATCTTCGAGCGACACACTCAAATCGTGCGGTCCCATAAAGACCCCGTCCACTCCTTCGACGCCGATCAAGGCGTCGAGGTTTTCGCAGGCGGCGACGCTCTCGATCCCAACGATGACGTAATTGGGTCGATTGAAGCGGCGGAGAAAATCCTTTGTAACCGGCTTCGGCTGACGCGCGCCACTTAGGAAATCCCGTAATTGGCGTCCCTTGATCGGACGGTAATGCACCGCGCCGACGATGGCACGGACCTCCTCCACGGTTTCGACGTACGGCGCCACGATTCCATCCGCGCCGCCATCCAGCGCCATGGCCGCTTCGCTCGCGCAAGGCTGCGAAATGCGCACGATCGGAGAAACGCCCAGACCGCGGAACTGCTGGCAGAGCGCTGCCGTCTCGGCGCGATCGACTGGCATGTGCTCATTGCAAACGAAGGCGAAATCCAATGGCGCCCGCGCGAGCAAAGGTGGCACGAGCGCGTTGCTCCAACCGGCGACATGGGTGCCGTAAACCCGCTCACCGCGACGCAATTTTTCACGGATCTGTTTACCATTCATAGTCGCGCAGGCTTGGGTTCATCGGACGGAAGGAGCAGCAGGCGCCTTTATGTCGATCGCTTCGATCCAGGTGGAAAGGCGTTCCGGCCAGCGAGAACCCTCGCCGCGATTGGCGCCCAGCTTGAACGCCGTGTGTCCCCCTTTCGCCAACAGCCACAGCCGGCAGTTCACGCCCGCCTGCGCGTAAGCGGCAGCGATCGCCTCGGCAAACGCGCTGGGGGCCACGCGATCATCGCGGGCTGACGCCACAAACGCGGCGGGCGTTTCGCGCGTGACGGGAAAGTCACCGACCGGTTGACCATTCGGCCACGGGCAGAGGAGACCGATGAAATCAGGCCGGCAACTCTGGCGATCGATGGGAGTGGGCGCACGCGGGTCGCCCCGGTCCCAATGCGTCGCAAGATTGAGCACCAGGTGAGCGCCCGCGGAACCTCCGACCATCCCGATCCGCGCAGGATTAACTGCCCACTCGGCGGCATGGAGCCGCACGAGCCGCACGGCGCGTTTCGCGTCGGCCAGCGCATCCACCTCCACCGCGGTCGAGGGGGGCCGCGTGCGATACTTGAGCACGATGATCGCGACACCTTTGGGCACGAAATAATCCACCATGCCCATCCCCGACGTCACCAGCCCCACCCGGCTGTAAGAACCGCCCGGACAGGCAATCAGGGCGAGTCCGGTCGCCGCTGCGCGGGGAGGAAGATGGACCTCCAGCGAGGGCACGCTCACATTGCTGACCGTACCGGCCGCATCGATGTTTTCGGGTACGGCGTTGGCCGAAAATCCCGGCGGCGCTCCTTCCCACAAAGGCAGCCTCAGCGGTTCTCCGTGCAGGCCGCTGCACATCGCCGCCATCAAACCCAGCGCCATGCGATGCAGTCGAATTCGGGCGGGCCGCCGACAGAATGAATCAGCAGAGACTGCGACGAAAGTATTCGGGGCCAAAGGCACGGACGAGCTGATGCGGCGGCGTCACAATGCCGCAATCACGGCCGACTTGTATTTCTTCGGGACAAGTAAGCGAGCGTTTCCCCAAGCGCGAATTGCGGTAGCAGAAGTTGAGCCCGCACTGGCGCGCTCCCGCCCTGCGCGAGCGTCACCACGGTGCGGGAGAGGCGCTGCGCGTAGCGCACCGGGTTCATCACATAACGCGTCAGCGAAGGTACGACGAAATCAAGAAAGGGTTCGCGGTCTCGGGAGATCAGCGAAAGATCCTCCGGTATCCTCACGCCGGAACGGGCCAGTTCGGTAAGAACCGTCACGACATAGGCCGCGCCCGCCACAAGCAGTCCCGTCGGCGGCGACCGTTGAAAGAGGCTTGCGACCCGACGTCGCACCACCGGCGGCGTGCCGTCGTGTTCCACCACGCGCAACTCGACCCCTTTGACTGCCGAGGTAACGGAGCGCACGCCATTGATCATCTTCACTTCACCGGCCATGCCCAAAGCCGGCAAGAGCAGCGCAATGTGCCGATGTCCGCGGCTCAGGAACTGCCGCGCGGCATGCTGTCCGAGGGCATAAAAATCCACGTCGATCGTGGGCAGCGTGATTCCCGCGTGGCAGGACCCCAGCAACACACACGGCAGGCCCTGCGCCGCAAACCATCGCTGGACGGCGAGCGTGGTTCTGAAGAGCACCCATGCAGCGGGACGGCGCGCGCGTGCGAGGCGTTCAAGCGCAGCCTCCGGTCGCTGCGCGAACCAAGTGCGACTGGCATGCACTTCCAGTTCGAACCCGGCCTTCGCCAGCTGCTGCCGCAAATCATCTACCACGAAAATTGGCGTGCCGCTCATCACGTCGAGCGGCACACCCGAAACGAGTACCACCCGACCGGTCACCTGCGCTTCCGGAACTTTGCCTTCCTTCACGATTCTTCGGCGCTGCCCCTGCGAAGAACGGAGCCACCGTTCGCGCGTCAGGGTCAACATGGCCGCACGCAACGTCGTGCGACTCACCTGCAGCTTGCGGCATAGCTCCATCTCGCCGGGCAGGTGCCCGCCCCATTGGCCGGTGCGAATGCCGTCGCGGAGAATCGCTTCGACCTGGTGAACCAACGTTAGCCGCTTGGGAATGGTTTGCATTGCATTTCAGAGATGGGCGGCCAACCGGGCGGTTGGCGCGAAACGCCACCCTGGCGGGCGCAGACGTCAAGGAGAATGCTTGGGCCGCCCGCCCCACTTGTTACAAGAAAATACAAGGCGCCGGCCGTTGTCGCGGGCGGGGCGTATCCCACCTTGGGGAATGGCTGTTACCGCGTGCCTCCACCACCCCTGCGAACCTACAATCCCGTTCCCGTTTTACCCCGCCAGGCCAGCGGCTGCGAAAAGCCGCCAATACCCGCTGAACCGCGCCCCCGTCATCCGATGAACTGCCCCCTCTTCTCCACTTCTTCCTCTCCCCTCGCGCTCGCGGCCGGATTGCATTCCGCCAGCCACCGCCACACACGCGGGCGCGGCGCCTGGCGGCGCGTGGGTGTTGCCTGCTGCAAAACGCTCGCCCTGATCGCCGTCAGCTGGGCGCTGCCGCTTTGCGTGCGAGCTGCCGAGCCGTCCGTCGGCGTGATCGAAGGTCGCGTCATCCAGGGCGCGAGCGGCAACTTTCTGAACAACGTGCGGGTGGGCTTGCGCGGAACACAAATCGAAACCGTCACCAACGAAGTCGGCGAATACCGCCTCATCAATGTGCCGGCGGGAATCGTCCACGTGACCGTCACCTTTGCCGGCATGGACCCCCAAGTCGGAACCGCGAACGTCGCCGCGGGCCAGACCGTGCGGCAGGACTTCTCCTTAAACCTGGCGAAACCCGCCATGACCGACGGAGCCGTGGTGAAACTCGAAGCCTACAACGTCATCGAGCGGGAATTGAGCGGACAGGCCATCGCGCTCCAGGAGCGGCGCACCGCACCAAATATCAAGACGGTGATCTCGCTGGAGGAGTTCGGCGACATCGGCGAGGGCAACGTGGGCGAGGTCTTGAAGTTTGTTCCCGGCATCAACATCGACTACAACCCCCAGACGCCCCAGTACGCCTCGATCCGCGGCATGCCGTCGACTGGCACGCTGGTCTTGCTCAACGGGGCGCAGATGGGCTCGTCCGCGGATAACACCCGGTCGTTCGAACTCGGGTTGACCGCCAACGGCAACATCGACCGCGTCGAAATCACCAAGGTCCCCACCCCCGAACTGCCGGCCAACGCGGTGGGTGGCACGATCAACTTGATCCCGAAGAGCGGCTTCAGCCGGAGCAAACCGCTGTTCACCTACAATGCTTTTCTCGGCACCGTCGGGCTGCACGGCCTCAAGGATCTCGATCTGTCGTTCGACCAGAAAGCGGGGCCTGACCCGAAGTCCGGTTTCCGCAGCCTGCAGCCGGCGTTCAACCTCTCTTATATTTTACCGCTGAACAAGTCGCTCGCGTTCACGTTTTCGCTCAGCCGGGCGGAGCGGGTCCAGGATTGGGAATACCTTTTCTCCCAATGGGACCAGGTGCGTAACATCCAAACGCTCACGCGTCCGGGCGCGCTGGTGTTCGGAGAAAAGCGTGATCTCGCCTCCATCGGTGTGGATTGGCGCATCGCG
The DNA here is from genome assembly GCA_041192325.1 of Verrucomicrobiota bacterium. Taxonomy (GTDB): domain Bacteria; phylum Verrucomicrobiota; class Verrucomicrobiia; order Opitutales; family Opitutaceae; genus ER46. The sequence continues at coordinate 1,136 of JBEENF010000264.1, read as the reverse complement.
AAGAACCACCTCACGCAATTCAGTTTTCAAGGGTCGAACCAAACCGTCTTCACCCGCCAGTCCCACCTGCAGGTCGCCGCTGGCGCCGGCGCAACCGGCGACCGGAATTCCACGCAGGGCGCCGCGACCGGGGTCGGCAGCGTCACCCAGGTGTTCAACACCTGGACGGGCCAGTATAAGACGCTGCGTCACCTGACTTGGAATTATCGCTACGACGGAGCGTCGTGGAAATTCGATGCCAATGCGTCGTGGTCCCGCGCGGCGTTGGATCGCAAGCATGGGGAAGACGGATTCTTCATCAATATCACCACCAGCCTGCCCAATCTGATCGTGAAGTGGGATGGCATCGACGGTATTCGCGACGGCAAAAATGCGCGCATCACGGCCACGACTCGGGCCGGCGTGCCGATGAATGTTTTCGATGGCAACAATTACTCGGTCACCGCCGTGCAGGATAATCCGCTGAAAGTGAAGGATGACGTGTATAGCGCCGGCTTCAACTTGCGGCATGACCTGCGCTTTGCGCTTCCGACCAGCCTGCGGATTGGCGGGCTCGTCACCGAGGAAACGAAGGACAGCCGGGGGGGCTCGCGCGCCATGGCGTTCGCGCCGCCCGGCGGGGCGGCCGCCCAGCTGGCCAGCAACTACGACCTGATTGCGACGGAGTACTCGGCCCGGCTGCCGCTGGTCGACGCCGGCAACAACCCGCTCAACATCAAATGGCTGAGCCCGCACAAAATGTATGTGTTGTATCAGCAGCACCCCGAGTGGTTCCCGTATAGCGTAGCCAACGCCGCGGCCTACCACACGAGCGTGGTCAACACGTCCAAAAAACTGCAGGAGACAATCTCGGCCGCCTATATTCGAGGGGACGTTAAATTTCTCGAAAACCGGCTTTGGCTCGTCGGCGGAGTTCGTTTCGAGCGAACGGATGACGATGGACGCGGGCCCTTGAACGACATCAACGCGATTTACCAAAAGGACGCCGCCGGGAATCTGCTGCGAACCCCCACGGGCGCGCTCATTCCCATCACCAGCGATGCCTACGAACGCGCGAAACTGCAGCTGGTCGACCGCGGGGCGCGGTCGAAAACCAATTACGACGGATTCTTTCCGAGCGCCAACGTCACCTACGA
>JBEENF010000263.1:0-5689 GCA_041192325.1 Verrucomicrobiota bacterium | reverse complement strand
GTGAATCACGCCCGCGCGGAGGCGGTCCGCGGTTTCGATGCCTCCGCCAACCAAGCCGCGAACGTGATCGCAGCGGCCAAAGTCGCCGCGCTTTCCGAGATGGACACGCGCTTTGCCGAGGCGGGGGCGGCTCTGGTCGCTCACGTCACGCGCGAACTGAGGAAGCTCGAGCTCGCGGCGACGACTGCAGCAATTCCCGCAAAACCGATCTCCGCTGAACCAACTTCCACCGTCGCGGAACCCGTCCCCGAGGCAAACATCGCCCGGGCCGAAGCCGCACCGGAGAGCGGACTGACGGGGGAAGAGGTTGAAACACCGGCGCGACGTTCGCGTAAACCGCGCCGGGAGGAAGCGAACACCGCCGCCACACCTTTAGAGAGTCCTCCGGCCCCGGTGAGCGACAGCGTCCCAGCCCCCGCCTACCAAGCAGCGGGGATACTGGAACCGGCGCCTGTTCCGCTGGGGCAAATCCCGGAAATTAATCCTTTGGCTGCGCACGACGCGCCCACTTTCAAACCAACGGAGCCCGAGCCGACGGCCCCGGTCGTCGAATCGAATCCTCCGCCCGCCGATACGCCGCCGGCTCTCGAAGCGGAGCCAAAGCCGATCCGCAAGCGGGCCAAAAAAGCGGAGGTTGAACTGTCGGCAAACCTTGACCTTGGCATCGAAGATACGCCGGCTCCTGCCGAACGCGTGTTGACCTCCGACGGCGCCACGCGCCTGATCGTGACGGCTTACATCGGCATCGGCAACCGGCTGTTTATTCGGGGCGCGGGCGCAGGTCTCAGCTGGGAAAAAGGCGCACCACTGCAATTTATCTCGATCGGAAAATGGCGTTGGGAAAGCAACGAAGCCACTTCGGCCGTCGAATTCAGGCTGTACAAAAACGACGAACAGGAATGCGCCGCGGTTGGACTGCAATCCGTTGAGCCCGGGTACCAGCAGGAAATAACGGCGACGTTTTGAAGTCCCAAGCGACTTCAGCGAACGGCTGGCCGGGTTGGGCGGGATCCCGCTCTTTCACCGTGGATCAGTAGTGCGGCGGTCGCTCGTCGGCCGGGTCTTCGTTCCCACGCTCGCTGCCGCCGCTGGAAGAGCGATCCCGCAGCGCCTTCACCTCGCGCCGCAACCGGGCGATCTCGTCGCGCATTTCGAGCATCGCCTTGTCCTGCTGCGTCACGTGGCGCTCAAGGAAGGCGATCTTTTCTTCCACGCGCTTAAGATTTTCGTTCAACGGAGGGCTTGGATTTGGCCAGACCGGCTTGGTATTGCTCCAGCTGCGGAAGAATCACCCGGGTGTGACAGTCGGGACAGACGGAATGGCTGAAATCGCTGCCCGTCCGCTGACTGATGTAGCATTCGATTTGCTGCCAATAGTTCTGGTCATCGCGGATTTTTTTGCAGTAGGAACAAATCGGCAACATCGCCTCGTGTTGCCGCACTTGCGTCGTGTAACGCAGGATACGTTCCGCCACCCGCAACCGCATCCACAACTCGGGCAGGTCGAGCGGCTTGGTAAGAAAATCGTCGACTCCCGCATCAGCGGCGACGGTGTAGTTTTCCTCCGTGGCATCACGACTGGTCAGCAAGATGAAATAGAGGTACTCGGCACCGGCGCGTTGGCGGATGCGGCGGCAAAGTTCGAGTCCGTCACTGCGCGGCATGAGCCAGTCGCTCACCACCACGCGTACCGGCTCCGTCCGCAGCAACTCCCAGGCGGCCTCGCCGTCCTCCGCTTCGAGCGCATCGTGGCCAAGTCGGCGCAGCGCCTGTCGCAACACCGCACGGGCCACTGCATCGTCATCGACCGCAAGGATTTTCACGTGAGAACTAGGTCTATTTTCGCCCGGGAAGGTGCAACGCTGAAATTCCGCGGCGCCTTGAAAAGGACGACGAAAAAAGGGGTCGCGGCTGCGACCGGCGGAAGGGAAAGCAATTCAGTCGGCTTATCAATGCAGCAATTGCCGCAGGGCTGCCACGTCCGTCACCGGGGCCTGGCATGCGAACTCTTCGCAGACGTACGCCGTCGCGCGGCCGTCCAAGGGCTTCATGTTCGCCAGCCAAGGCGCGCGTCGCGCGAGCCACGCGTGGCCCTCCGCGCCGTCGGCCGCGAGCAAAAGCCGGCGCGCGCCCAACTTTTCGTGCAAGACCGCCACCAAGGCGCGGAAATCCGCGCCATGCGGACTGCCCGCCAGGACGACGTGGCGCGGCGGCTCCAGCGCCAGCTCCAGCGCGCAAAGCATCTGGGGCAGGGCGTGGGGAGCGCCAGCCCACTGACGACGGAACGCTTCGGCGCAGGCGAGACCGCGCTGCCTCAAGGCGTCGTCGTTCAGCATCCCGGCCAGCCGAAACAGATTCATCGCCGCCACCGAACTCGCCGCCGGCTCCGCGCCGTCGTAATCTTCCTTGAGCCGCAAGACGATCGCGGCATCTCCCGCCGCCGAGTTGAAATACCCCCCGCGGCCGGCGTCCCAGAATACGCGGTCGAGTGTCGCCTGCAGGACTTCCGCCCATTGCAGCCAGCGGATCTGGAAAGAGGCCTCATAGAGGTCGAGTAATCCCTGGATCAAAAACGCATAATCTTCCGCGAACCCCTCGGTCGTGCCGCGCTCGCCACGCCAGGCGCGAAACAACACCCCGCGGGCGGCATCGTACAACTCGCGCGCGACGAATTCCGCGGCGCGGACGGCCGCAGGCAGCAGTTCACCGTCGGCGGTCGGCCCAGGCGACTCGTCGCCTCCCGCGGCAGAGCCTGACGCCAGAATCTGGGCACCCCGCGCTAGCGCGGAAATCATCAAGCCATTGTTGGCCGTGAGCACCTTGTCGTCGAGTTGCGGCCGTGGCCGGGAGTTTCGCGCCGCTTTCACCCGCGCCACGGCCGCCAGCAGCCGCTCATTCGCCTGTTCCGGCGTCAAGGAAAACACCCGCGCCGTCTCCCGCAGCGTGCGCCGCTGGGCGAGAATGTTTCGTCCGCCGAATTCGTTTTGCGGATCGAGCGCGGCCGGCACGTTGCCGTTCTCTGCCACGCCAAAATGGCCGGCGAAGAAATCGAAGTCGTCGCCCAGCAACGAGCGCAACTCCGCGGCCGTCCACACGTAAAACGCGCCCTCCGCGTGCTCCGAACGCCCTTGGGCGATCGGGCTGTCCGCGTCCTCGGCGGTGAAAAATCCTCCCTCCGGACTGGTGAGGTCGCGCCGGACGTACTCGAAAATATCCCGCGCGAGCCAGGCGAACCGCTCGTCGCCCGTGGCCTGCCGCGCCTCCAGAAAGTTGAGCGCGATCTGGGCCTGGTCATAGAGCATTTTTTCGAAGTGCGGCACAAACCACGTCTCATCGACCGAGTAGCGGTGAAAACCCCCGCCGAGGTGATCGTGGATGCCGCCGAGTGCCATCGCGCGCAGCGTGGTCGTTGCCAGCTTCAGGGCCTCCCCCCCCATTTCGCTGGGCGGCGCCTGCAGCGCGGCCACGCGAAATAGAAAACTGAGATTCGAGGCCCGCGGGAACTTCGGCGCGCCGCCGAAGCCGCCGTGCCTGGCGTCGAACGCTTCATGGAAATATTCAAATCCCTTTTCGAACGCCGCGCCGGCGCTGACGACCAGCGGTTCGGGAGCCGCGGGCACTTTCCCCTCCTCCGGCGCTGGCACCGAGTCTTCCTGCTCCGCCCCGTTGCCCGCATGATAGTCGCGCAACGACGCGATGGCTCGTTCCCCCTCGGCCACGAGTTTCTCCCGCTCATTACGCCAGCCCGTCGCGATCGCCTGCAACAGCGTGGGCAGGCCGGCCCGCCCCGCGCGGTCCTCGGGCGGGAAATACGTGCCGCCATAAAAGGGCAGCAGCGTCGGGGTCAGCCACGCGTTCAAGGGCCAGCCACCGCGCCCGCTCATGGCCTGCACATAAGCCATGTACACCTTGTCCACATCCGGCCGTTCCTCGCGGTCCACTTTGATGGCGACAAAATGCTCGTTCAGAATCGAGGCGATCGCCTCGTTCGCAAAAGACTCGCGCGCCATCACGTGGCACCAGTGACAGGTGGAGTATCCGATGCTGAGAAAGATCGGCTTGTCCGCGCGGCGCGCCTCCGCAAATGCTGCCTCCCCCCAAGGCAGCCAGTTCACCGGATTGTCGGCGTGCTGAAGGAGGTAGGGTGATTTTTCGCCGGCAAGCGCATTGGCCATGAAGCGGCCACTAAAACGCAAAGGCCGCCCGCTGCAAAGCGCGGACCGTAAAAGTCTCGCGGCTTCAAGAAACCCCGGCACCACGGCCGCGCGTCAGCTTTCGAGGCGGACGGGGTCAAGGTTTCGCGCTGAGGTCCGCCAAGGCGGTCGGCCCGGCAACGACGGTCTTGCCCGCTGCTCCCCGACTCCCGCGCCCCAAGCCCAAACGAATCCCCCGTGCGCCCAGCCAGCCGAGACTGATCATCCAATATACGGGATCGATCAGGTAATCCCAGCCATTCCGGGATTCCAGCGCATCGATGGAGTACGCCATCAAGGATCCGAGGATGAGCACGCCCATCCGGCGACCCGCCGCGACGAAGGCGACCGTCAGTCCGGTCAGCCCTAAAATCGCCACGCGGCTGTCCCAACCCCAAAAATAGAGATCGATCGTGCCGCCCACCAGCGGCGGGATGTACAGCACAAAGCCGGCGACGGCGCCGAAGATCCACGCCCCCCGCCAGTCCTCCGACCGAAAAACCCTGACGGGCGTGAGTCGATGCCAGAGGGCTACGGCGATCAAGCCGAGCAAAGGCAGGCTCGGATTCGTCCAGAAGCTGAACGCTCGACTCCAACCGGGCAGCCCCCCGACCGGAACGAGCAAGAAGAGCAGCATGATCGCGCCCAGCGCCGGCAGGAGCACCCGTCGCGCGCGGGCCGATTTCCCCCGCAGCCGATCGCCCAGGCACAACAAGGCCAGCCAGCCGGCCGCCAGCCAGACCAGCACGTAAAAAATCGACACGAGGGGCAGGTTCATGGGGACGCGTCGGCTTGGGCGAGGGAACGGTGGTTGAGCCAGGCCACATTGAATTCCAGGTGCTTGATCCGGCGCCGTTGCCACGTATACGTTAGGTGAATACGACCCAGGGCGTCTTCCATCAGGCAGGGGTAGGAAAACTCCCCGGCGGTTTGCTGTTCGAGGATAATCCCCGGCGTCCAGCTCCGGCCTTCATCGTTCGAAAGCGCCACCCGCAGATTTTCCCGCCGTTCGTCGGCGTGATTGTAGACCACGAGGATGCGGCCGTCGCGCAGCCGCAACGCGTCGATGGCCGAGTCCGAATTGGGAATGGGCGTCGCCTGCGCGCCTGACCAGGTCCAGCCGTTGTCAGCCGAATAGGAGGTGTGCATGCGGTGCTTCATGCTCCCATCGCGCAACAACATGAGAACGCGGTCTTCGCCGAGCGGAATCAGCGTCGGTTGAATCAGGTCGGTCTCCGTCGCCAGATTGCGCATCCGGTAATCGCTGAGCCTGCCTCCCGGCCCGGGGGTAAGCCACAGCATCTGCGGAAACTTCGTGGCCATTTCGAAATACACCGGAAGACCGATCCGTCCATCGCGGGCATAAATCGGACCATTGCGCACGAGCGAGCTCAGGTTGAAAAAGGGATTCAACGTGAGCCGCTGGCTGGCGCTCCAGGTGCGGCCTTCATCCGAGGAGTGTTTCACGTTGAGCGCCGAGCCCGACCCGCCCCCCG
>JBEENF010000262.1:0-5732 GCA_041192325.1 Verrucomicrobiota bacterium | reverse complement strand
ACCGTGATGTTGCCCTTGATGGTCCTTGGGTCGTTCAGGGCCTCCCCATCGAGATCCGCCTCGGCTATCGTCGCCGTCGGAATGATATCGATGAAATCGGGCCGGCCATAAGTGCGGGCGTAGGCGAACCGGGCGATGAAATCCTCCTTGAGGTTGTACGTCACGTGCAGGCTGGGATAGAAACCGCCGTAGGAGCGTTCCGCGGTGTAACCACGTTCCGTCCGGATCAGCCGCGCCTCCTCGAGCGAACCCACGGCGCCCGCCTGCGGTTTGCGAATCCGCACGCCCGCCGCGGTCCGCGCAAAGGAGCCATCCGCATTGCGCACAAACACGGCATTCGGGTCGACGCGCACGCCTTCGCCGGTGACATCCGTGCCTTCGTGCCGAATTCCGGTCAGGATGTTCAGCTTGTTGTTCAGGAGCCGCACCTCCACCTGCCCGTAGTACGAAGTCACCGCTTCGGCGGCGTATTCGGACGTGTTCAGCTGCGCATTCACTTCGGCGACCTGCTGCGCCAGCGTTTTCGTCGCGATGTTCGGGTTCGCCTTGAACGCATTATAGGCGCGCACCGAGGAAATGCCGGGCAGGTTCTTGAAACCAAGCACGGTCGGTTGGTTCACGTAAACCTGATTGAGGTAAGGCGCAGCGGGGTGGACCGTTCCCGAAAAAGTCCAATTCTCGGTGGTCTCCCGGCGATCGCGATCCTGGTTGCGATACAAACCGCCGATTTGCACCGTTGTCGGAAACGGAAACCACTCCAGACGACGACCGATATCGAGCCGCGCAAACCGGGAGATCGCCACGTTTTTCCGGATATTACGCGTCGCCGTGGTCATCCGGTAATTGTTGATGTCGTAGATATCGATTTCCCGATTGTTGTTATCATACGCGCGAAGCGTCCCGGGCGTGAGGGGGATGGAGTTGAACGAAACCCGCACCGGATCGTTCGCCACGGCGTTGACACCGGTAAAAGGACCGTCGCCGCCCGGGTTTAGCTTCGATTGGGAAGCGCCGTAATTCATGCTCGAACCAATCTTCCATTTGCCGTCGTCGAAACGGTAGTGGATGTCGGACACCAAGCCGTCGATCAGGCCAAGCTGCCGGCTTCCGCTGAGTGGCAGCGCGCCACGGCCCGTGGCGCCAATCGTAAAATTCGGCCCATAGCTGAAGGGAGTGCCCGTCACGGGCGTCGGCGCCGCAATGGTGCCGGCGCTGGGCGTAAACAGGTTGGTGCCCGTCCGGGCCGACGTCGTCTGGGTCAAACGAGTGCCCACGGTCAGCACCGAATTCGGGGTGACCCGCCAGTCGGCTTTGAAACCATAAAAGGCGCGGCCGCGTTCACGGGGCGAAGATTGCAGCGATTGTTGCTGCAGGTAGGGATTACTGAAGGACGCTGCGGTGCCGGTGCCGGCTGCGCTCCAGGTGCGGCGATTGATGTCCTGGGTGTTGAACGTCATGCTCTTCATCGCCGTCACCACGATGCCGAAATTTTTGCCAATCGGCAGGGTGTAATCGATATCGTACCCCGGCAAAATCTTGTGCGTCATGTCGTCCTGATAGGCGTGGGGCGTCGCCCGGAGTTGTAACTGATCGAAGTTACCGGTGAGGTTCAGGCCGAACCGCAACTCGGCGCCGCTTCGCTCGAAGGCGGTCTTGCTGATCATGTTCACCGAGCCCGCCAGCGCGTCCGCCGGGCTCGAGGGCGTCGGCACCTTGGTGACCTCCACCCGCGCCAGATTATTGATGGATTGTGGAATCAGATTCACGGCGCGGGTAGCCCCGCCGTGGCCGCTCGTCACCGAGGGAGCGCCGTCGATCTCCACCGTCGTCAAATCGGCGCCGATCCCGCGGATGGAGATCCCCTGCACCTCGGCGTTGTCGTATTCGGCGGCTAATCCCGGCAGGTATTTCAAAAACTCGCCCGCGCTGGCGCCGACGAGATCCCCCAGGGAATCGGTGGCGACCACATTCTTGATGTTGGGCGCGAAGCGCTGTTCGTTCGTCGCGATCGCGTCCGCGTCGGTTTCCTTGTTCGTGGCCACGAGAAAGGCGTCCAGTTTGACGACGCCGGTGTTCTGGCCGTACCGCGCCGCGCTGGTGAGGCCCACATTTTGCTCGGTATTCACGCCCGCGGAAATGGTCAGCGGAATTTCCTGGGTATCCAGACCGGTATAGAACACTTCGAGAACGGTCGGCCCGGGTCGGAGGCCAACCAAGCGGTAGAGCCCGAACTCATCCGTGAAGGCGATCTGGTCCGTGCCTTTCACGCCAATACGAACGCGGTTCAAATATTGTCCCGTGACGACGTTTTGGACGCGTCCGTTGACGCTGCCGGACTGGTTCGCAGCGCTCGCGGTGGTTTCTCCCGCGACCGAGGCGGGTTGGAGAGGCGCCAGGAGCAGCACGGCCAGCGCGAGCACTGGTGTCAGATTTCGTTTCAGGTGCATGGTTTTTGGGGGGTCGAACACGCCAGTGGTTAGGTTCAGACAATGGCACCGTGAGCAAAGGCGTTGGGTGACCTCTTTCCAGCTCTTTCCGCGCGGCAGGCGATGATTCGATCTCGCGCGGAAGGAGATCACGCGCGGCCGAAAATTCCGGCGGCGCTCTCATTTTTTTGGCGGCCCACAAAAACAACTTGTTCGCAGCCGGCATCTCGCAGAAGGATGCACCCTTGAACGGATGCTCCCCCCAAACGCGCCGTTCGCCTCCAACCCGTTGGGCTCCCTTGCGTAATGTCCCCTAATCCTCCCCTTTCCAACCTTCCTTGGTGGCGCGAACTGAATCGTTACCACTGGTTCGTCCTGATCGTGGCCGCCTTGGGCTGGCTCTTCGATACGATGGACCAGCAACTGTTCAACCTGGCGCGCGTGCCGGCCATGCGGGCGCTGTTGCAGCCGGGTGAGGACGTCGCCTTGTACAGCGGTTACTCCACGTCCATTTTCCTGCTCGGCTGGGCCACGGGCGGACTCATCTTCGGGGTGCTCGGCGATCGGATCGGACGCGCGAAGACGATGATGTGGACCATCCTCATCTATTCCGTCTGCACGGGACTGAGCGCCCTGTCCGTCGGTTTTTGGGATTTCGCCTTCTATCGCTTTGTCGCGGGACTCGGTGTCGGCGGCGAATGGGCCGTGGGCGTCGCGCTCGTCGCGGAAGTCATGCCGCGCCCGGCGCGACCGCATGCGCTCGGTCTGCTCCAGGCCCTTTCGACGGTCGGCAACGTTAGCGCGGCGTTGATCAGCATCGCGCTGGGTCATCTGGAGGCAACGGGCGCGATCGCATCCGCCTGGCGCTGGATGTTCGTCGTGGGGGCGGCGCCCGCCGTATTGGCGCTGGTGGTACGCGCCCGGCTTAAGGAGCCCGAGGTCTGGCAGGCCGCCGCCAGTTCCTCCGAGCGTTCCCGGCTCGGCTCGTATGCCGAATTGTTCGGGAACGATCGCTGGCCGCGTCCGGCGATGGTCGCCGCCGGCTTCGTGATTGCGATCATCGCCGTCGCGTTCTTCGGCCACGCCTCGTGGCCCCGGCTGCAGATCGGCATGGCGCTGGCCGTCGGCGCCCTGGTCGCGGGCGCGTGGGCCATCTACGGTGGCAACGGCGACACCCGCTGGCGGCGCAATGCCGTGGTCGGACTGTTGCTGGCCCTCACCGGTATTATCGGGCTGTGGGGCATCGCCTTCTTCAGTATCGATCTCGTGCGCTCGGTCCTGCAGAAAACGTTCGTCGCTGAGGGCATGGCCGCGGCCCGCATTCCCGGGGAAACCACTTACTGGGCCGGGATTGCCTCCGTCATGCTGAACATCGGCGCATTTTTCGGCATCTACTCGTTTAGTCACGTGGCGCAGCGGCTCGGGCGCCGCCCCACCTTCGCGATCGCCTTCGTGCTGGCCATGGTCAGCACCGCCCTGGTGTTCCTGCTCCTCAAGGAACGCAGTCAGATTTTCTGGATGTTTCCGCTCCTCGGCTTCTGTCAACTCGGCGTATTCGGCGGTTACGCCGTCTACTTTCCCGAGCTGTTCCCGACCCATCTGCGCAGCACGGGCGTATCATTTTGTTACAACGTGGGCCGGTTCATCGCGGCGTCCGGGCCCGCGATCCTCGGTTTGCTCACGAGCGAAGTCTTCAAGGCCCAACCCGAACCCATGCGCTACGCCGGGGTGACGATGTGCGCCGTCTTTATCTTCGGATTGTTGGTGCTCCCCTTCGCGCCGGAGACCAAGGGCCAGCCGCTGCCGGAAGCCGACGGGATGGCTCCCCGCCCCGCGTAGCTTGACGTGCCGCGTTCGTGAAGCGCCACGCTCGTTCGCGCGCGGGTGGGGTCTAGCTCCGAAGGGCCAGTCCGGGCGGCATTTGGTCCGCCCCGGAAGACCGGTGTGGCTCCAGCCCCCTCACCGCACCTTTGCCTGACTCAAGATAGTTTAATTGTCTTGCAGCCATTTTTATTTGGGCGCCAATTTTTTGCCTTCAACCGGAGCGCTCTATGATCGGGGCTAACTTTTGGTCAGCCGCCACCCCCACGCCTGCGAATTGATCAAGCCACCCCCCGCCAATTATTTTGGCCCGTTTTTTGAGCGCTTAGCTTTTCCCTGCCTTCCCTTCGATCGCTGCGAAATGCCGCTCCGGCATAAAAAGAGCCTTCGAATCCCGCCCCACTCCAATCTCGTTTGTACCGCCGAAAACCCTCAATTACCATGAACCTAAAAGGAACCTGCGTCTGGTTGGTCAGAAGCATCGCAATTGCACTATCGTTTGCGGCCGCAGCCCAAAGCGCCGAAGTCTCTGGATCGACCGGGACTATTCTCGGATTGGTCAGCAGCGCCAAGACCGGCAACACGCTCCAGGGAGCCGTCGTGGAAATCCCGGCCTTAAACCGGCAGGTTATCACGGATAACAGCGGTCAATTCACACTGTCGGGTCTGCCGCAGGGCCCGGTGGATCTCGTCGTCTCGTATATCGGACTCCAGAACGAGAAGCGCACGGTGATCGTAGCCGGGGCCGGCCAGGCCCCCGTTAACTTCCGACTGAACTCTGCCGATGTCATTACCATGGACAAGTTCAACGTTGCCAGTGAGCGGGAGGGAAATTCCCTCGCCGTGAGCAGCCAGCGCAACGCGGTGAATCTAAAGAACGTCGTGGCGATGGACGCCTTCGGCAACCTGCCCAACATGGGGGTGGCAGACCTGGCATCCCGTCTGCCGGGAGTTGCGCCCGAATTCGATGCGGAGGGACCGCCTTCCCGCGTTTCGATTCGCGGGCTGCCCACCAGCATGACCACCACCACCGTCGACGGAGACCCCGTCTTCCGCGGAAACGGCGTTCGCTGGGCATCCATGTACGGCATGTCCGCTTCGACCTACGAACAGATTGAGCTGATCAAGGGTCGCACGCCTGACGAATCGGCCAATTCACTGGGCGGCGGTCTCAATCTGAAAACACGCTCGCCGCTCAGCATGACGGAGAAGCGGCGGACAACGTACAATGTCGCCGTCCGCTGGGCGCCGCCCTTTTTCGAACACGCCTACGAGCGGCGTCAGCATCCGCTGCACCCCCAGTTCAATTTGTCCCACCAGGAAGCCTACAGCGTGCTCGGGGGCGAACGCAATTTAGGCGTGGGCATTAACCTGCACTACAGCGAAAACGTCAACTCGGGCAATTCGGACACCTATATCTATCAAAACACGACGGCATCTCCCGCTTTCATCAACGACTATAGAACCACCACCCAGCAAAATAAC
>JBEENF010000261.1:0-5749 GCA_041192325.1 Verrucomicrobiota bacterium | reverse complement strand
ATTCCCGGTTTACGCCATGCCCGACGGTGCCGGCGGCTGGATGCGAGTGAGCCCGGACGCTCACACGAGCTACATCGCGCAGGCAGACGGTCAAGCGGTAGGTAAACTGCGGGGGACCGCCCGGCTCATGAAGTTCTGGCGGACCTGCCGGTCTCCGATCATTCCATTGTCTTCGTTTCATATCGAGATGGTGCTGGCGCAAGAGACGATCTGCGCGGGGGTGAAGACCTACGCGACCTGCGTTACGGAACTGCTCATGAAGCTGGCCGCGCGCGATTGCAGCGCTTTGCGCGATCCGCTCGGCATCGCGGGAAATATTCCCGCCGTAAAAGTCCCTTCGATGCAGCAACGAACCATCGACTCGATCTGCAATTCCCGCGACCACGCCAAAGCCGCCGAGTCGAGCGACTACTGGGGCGGCACGGCCGAGGCACGGCGGCAATGGGACATCGTCTTCAATGGCTACTTTCCAAAATAGAGGCCGGTGAAAAGACCCAAGCCACGGAGAGATGAGGCCCCTGACCGCGTCCTCGCCGAGGCTTCATTGACCTCGCGTTCAAACCTCATCGGTAAATTATTGGAGGATAGTTTTTCTGTCCGCGATTGACCATGGAACCGCTCGAATCGATCCAAGCCGAAGCCTCGCGCATCGAGGAGGACTCGCTGTATTCGGCCAAAGGCCATTGGGAAGCGGCCAAGCCGTGGGAGAACCGCCATCTCTGGATCGGGGTGCCAACAACGGTGTGTGCCGCCGCCGCGGGAGTATCCGCTTTTTCCGATCATCCCGTTATCACCGGCGTGCTCTCGGTCATGGTCGCCGTTGGGTCCGGTCTGAACACGTTCCTCAATCCGAGCGAGCGGCACCGGCGCCATTGCGATGCCGGCAATGCCTACAAGGCGCTCAACAATCACGCACGGATTTTTCGGACCACGGAATGTGGTCCTGCGGCAGATCTCCCGGCCCTTCGCACCAAACTACAGGAACTCGACCAGCGAAGGAACGACCTGAATCAAGGTTCGCCGATCATTCCCCGCCGTGCGTTCGAGGCCGCCCGGCGCGGTATCGAGGCCGGCGAAGCGACCCATCGGGTCGATCAAGCGGGTTAGCCTACAATCCGAGTTTCTGTTGCAACCGGGCGACTGCCTCCGCGTGCTTCGCCGGTTTCATCTTTCGAAGATTGTAGAGCTTCCACTGCGGCCCCGGCAGTCGTTCCACGCCCGGCAGGCCGAGCAATTCCCACTTGGGCTCCGTCCGTTTCAGGGACAGCAGGAACTCCCGCTCGTCCTTCGTCAGCTCCGCATTGATCCGCGCGATCAGTTCTTCACGCGTCTCCTCCAGCACCGCCAGTGGCACCGGATCGAGCGTCATGCCGCTGAACTGGTCGGCATACACTCGCGCCAAATCCTTCCGGTTGGGCGTGAGCAGTTCGCTCATTGGCCGGTCGTGGCTCGCCAGAAATACCACAAAGGCCCGTCGGATGTCGTCGGTCAGTCCCTCGTTTCGCAACAGCCCATGCACATCGAACAGGTCGCGCGGGTGCTGCCGGTCGAGGGCCGCGCACAGTTTCCCGGCATACAAGTCCGGCAGCGACACGACCCGCATCGTCGCGGATCGGCCGAAAAATCCGACGGCTTTCGGCGTCAGCACGCGGTCTGTCGCGGGATGCAGCGCACCCCGCAGAACAGTATTCGGCTCAATCTTCACCTCCGCGCCGCCGCGTGCCCGCAACGCCAGCTTGGTGACGAGCATCTCGCCCGGCGGCCGTTGCTCCCGCACCTGCACTCCGGGCAGCGCCCGCCGGATGGCCACCGCGATTCGTTGCAAGGCGGCGTCGATGCCGCGCAGCGTGGCCGGTCGGTCTTCGATCGGCAGGTAAACCAAGTCGATGTCGATCGACAGTCGCGGAAAATCGCGCACGAAAAAATTGATCGCGGTGCCACCCTTGAGCGCGAAACACGTCTCCGTGTGAACGAACGGCAATGCCTGCACGAGCAGATCGGCCTGTGGAAAGAAAATACTGTCCTTCATTTCCTTCATGGAGCGTCGGCCGGAGTTTTCACCACTGCCGGAACGGTGATGAGGTATTTGGGATCGAGCCGGCCGCCCGGCACGAGCACGCGCTTGCCGCTGCCCAGGGAAACCCGGCCGACCTCCAGTTCCCGGAACCACGCGTGCCCGAGCGATTCCGCCAGATGCAGGAACAGCCGCTTCACCTTCACTGAAGCGCATTTTTCCAGCAGCGCCTGCACCAACACCGGCCGTAAGGTGCCGAGTCCCTCGAACACGAGGCGTGCGTGCTCGTAGCCGGCTTCGTCGTTCGCCGATTGGAACAAGAGTTCCATGATCGCCCGCTCCGGGTCGGATACCCTCACGGCAAAGCCTCTCGCCTGATGTTCACGCAGTCCTAGATCCACTGGCAGGAAATTGGTTTGCTCATACCGGATACGTCCGGCCCACGGCAGGCGCTTGAACCATTCGGGTAGCCGCTCGCTCGACCGGCCGAATAGGTAAACCGGAGCCTGCTCCCCCAACGGAAGAAAATGCGCGACGCTCGCCAGCTCCAACGCCGTCAGCCCGCCGGGATGAGTCGAACCGCCGGCTTTTTGCTGCAATCCGAACACCGCGCCCAACCAATCGGGTGCATCGGATTGCAGGGTGAAGGCCCCGTCTCCCACTCGATGGAGCCAGCCGGAGGTCGCATAATAGTTAGCCAATTTCCTAGAGATCCCCTGCGATTTGAGCCAAACCGATGTTAGCACCGCCCCGGCCGGAGCCATCAGGAGGCGTTGGTTTATCTTGGAGCTACTTTGGCTAGATTCGCTGGCCATATGGTGCGTTTATCAAACCTCCGGTGCGGAAAGTTTATTTAACGGCATAATTGGCTAGTATTACTAGCCATAATTGCAATAAAATAAACCGATTCTGAGTTACCCTAAATCATGCGACTTGTATCTCGGCGGGCGCAATCTCTGGCAGCGGATTGGTGGTCTCGATCATGTGAATCCCGATTCAGTCCAACTCGCTCAAACCCGTGCCGCCGGTGGTGAGATCGAGGAGCAACTGCACCACCGCCCGCTTGCCGCAACCATCTAGGCGCACGAAATCCCCTGAGAAATCCACGGGCGTTCCCTTCCTTAAATTGCCGAGGATGTCCCACGCGGCGGCTTCGCCGGAAGACGCGCCTGCGTGGCCGCGCGCCATCCGCCGCAAGGTGTCGAGCGCAACTTTGCTCGCGGCGGTCATGCGGCGACTCCCGACCGCAAACTTTGTCCCGCCCCCGTATTCACCGTCGCGACGCTCGGCCCGGCCGGGGCCACCGGCGCAACCTCTGGCCAGCTTACTCCGGTAATCTGCGTCGCCGCGTATCGCGCCGAATCGTTGCGCAGCCGCTGCCAGCAACCGAGCGAAGGAGTCCAGTGAAACCCATATGTGCGCAGTTTCGCAATGGTGTCAGCCGGCGGCTTCGCGTCGTGATAAATCCGCACGCGACACGCCTCCGCGTTGTCTTCGACCCGCCCGCCCGGAAACGCCAAGGTCGCCGACGCGCGCCCGCTCTCGTTCGCGAGCCCCTTCAGCCGTTGCTGCATCCGTCGGATATTCGCGCCGTTGTTGGTGAGTTGGTAGTCCGGGAATCCGAGCCGCCCACCGAAGTCGGGCTTGAGCAATTCGCGGGCGCTCGTGTCGCGCAGGCCGCAAGTAGCGACGATCTGCGCAACCTTTTCGTCGTCGGTCAGCCGCCGGTTCCGAACGATCAGATTCGCGGCCTTCATGGTCGCCTGAAGTTTTTCCGCCGCGGCGATTTTGGTCTGCAATTGAGTGACCGCATCGGTGTCTTCCGAGCGAATGATGCGTGGGGATGAGGGAGAGTGCATAAGGTCAGGGTGAAATTCCGGGCCGCTGGCGCGGCCCACTTTGCAAGGTGGTAAACTGCCGATCCATGATCGGCCGGTGGGCCATCTGCCGGCCCGGACTTTCGATAATTCGCAATCGGCGCTTTCGCGCTTTCGCGATCAAGTCCTCGGTCGCGGCCTCGCCGGGAAACGCGATGACCGTGCGCGCGAGTTCGACCAGGGTCGAGTTGCGCTCGGTCGTAGTCGCGGGGCCGTCGTGCATCCAGTTCGCCGTGACCCGCCACACCGGCACGCCGCGCCGCCGCGCCCAAGCTTCGACCTGGGCCGCAACTCCGTTCGAGCCGTCGGTGTGAATTTCTTTCGCGCGCACGGCGCGCATCGTCCGCTCGATCAGCGCAAAATCATCGACACTCAGGAGATGGTGTCGTCCGCCGGTCACGATGACGCCAAAGGCACGCGCACTCATGGCCAGCGATATCCCTGTCGTTCTTTTCGGGTCAGCGGCAGGCCCTGCCCGAGCGGAGCCTGACAGGGTTTCATCGCCGGCTGCTCGACGTCGAGTCGCGTTCGCACCCACCCCCGCGCCTCCGCCACCCCGGCCAGCGCCGCACGCACCTTCTCGTGCGCGGGCGTGTTCTTGAGACAATCGAAGCTCACCGCAACTTTCAGGGCGAACTCCGCCTGGCCGAGGTGGTCGTCGAGCTGCGACCGGGTGGACGGGGCGACGGGCATCGGATCAAGCGGCGGCTTTGGCCGCCGCGGCCGGTGGCGGGGTTGCCGGGGTCGTCGCCGGGTTTGCGAATTCCCTTCTCGTCTGCCGGTCCTTTTCACGGAGCGCGGCGTTCACGAACGCCTTGTCCTTGAAGTAGGGATTCACGCCCTCCAGGTCGCGGTCGATCCGCGCCTTCGCGTCGGCGGTCTGCGCGTTGTAGAACGCGCGGGCCTGCGGGAGCTGTTTCTCGATGAGCCGCATCTCGTTCTCGTGCTTCTGCTGGTCGCGATAGAGAAACGTCTCGATCGCGCGTTCGGGGTTTTCCTTCACGAGCCGCGTGTAATACGTGACGTCGTCGGGGTTCGCCTTCTTGTGCGCCTCGATCTTCTTCTTCACCTCGGGATTGTCCCGGAAGACGAGCGGCTTGGGTTTCGTTGTGTCGGTTTTTTCTTTTTGGTCGATGGCCATATGCGTATTGGTTTAGGCCGCCTCTTGGTGTGCGGGCGGTGTCGGCACCGGGCGGGAGTCCCGCCCGAAGGGTTCAGAGAGCACGGGATTGAACGGCGGCTCGGCCGGGCCTTGCACGAGGCGCAGCGCGAGGTCGAACTGCGCGCAGATGTCGGCGCATTCGTGACGCGCGAGGGCGAACGCCATCAGGCTCTTCGCTTCGATCTTCGGATTCGCTTCCGTGAAGCGGCCGTTCAACTGATCGGCCGCCGAGAAGAACTCAGCTGCGACGGTTTCGGGGATTTGGAGGGTCAGGGTGATCATCGTTGTTTTGGCTGGTTGGTTGTTGGTTGGTGACTGCGCCGGCCCTGCAACCCGGAGGGTCGGGGTCGGAACGAAGTGACGGCCGTCCCGGGAGCCGGAGGCTCGGCGAAGGCGGACGGGCGGCGGCGCGGAGTGGAGACCCCGACCTTCCGGGGCGTGGCCGGAACCTCCGCCGGGGCGACGGTCGGCGGGCCGCGGCTCGGAGCGGCCCGCTGTCCGTCGCGAGACGGTGCGACCGCCACGATGAATCGGAGACTAATCGCGACCCGCGTGAATCGCCGGTCCCGGGCCGCCCCGTCGGCGAGGATCTCGACGGACTCGATGATCACTCCGGGTTGCGCGGCCAACTCGGTGACGAGTGCCCCGTAAGCCGGCCATTCCTCGATCCGCGGTGCGACCCGCTGAAGCGTCACG
>JBEENF010000260.1:0-5750 GCA_041192325.1 Verrucomicrobiota bacterium | reverse complement strand
GCCGCGGTCGGGCTCTTTTCCTTCGTGGTGGTGCTGCCCAACGTCATCAAGGATCTGCTCGGCCCCGTGTTGGCGGGCCAGCTCTCGACTGCGATGGCGGCCCGGCTCATCGCGCTGATCTTTCCCTTTGCCATCTCGTTTGCCCTGCCGATGGGCATTCTCACCGGAGTGCTGCTGACGCTGGGGCGGCTTTCCGCCGATAGCGAGGTGACGGCGATGCGGGCTGCGGGCATGAGTCTGCGTCGGGCGGCGAGACCGGTCTTCATTCTCGGCGCGCTTTGTACGGCGGGCGCGATCTACACGAATCTGGAATGGGCGCCCTGGGCGCGGGCGCAGTATCACCGCGAGTTTGCCGACGCGGTGCGCGCGAATCCGCTGAGCTTTATCGTGCCGCGGACCTTCATTCGCGATTTTAAAGGCATCGTCATTTATGTCGGATCGCAGGAAGGCCCGCTGTTGCGGGACATCTGGGTGTGGGAATTGGACGACCAGCGCCGGGTGACACGGATCATCCGGGCCGAATCCGGTCGGCTGGAGTTTGACAGCGCCACCAACAGCCTCGTGCCTTTTCTGCTGAATGCCCGCACGGAAGAACGGCCGGCGGCGAATCCCGAGGATTTTTCAAAATCGCCCTATGCGCCCGCGGTCAAAACGGCGGGCAACGACATGCTCCGGTTGTCGCTCAGCCAGTATCTGGGGCAGACGATCAACAAGGAAAAGCCCGAGTGGATGACTTACGGGCCATTGCGGGCGGCGCAGGGCCGGCTTGCCGCCCGTCCTCCGCCGCTGCCGGCCGAGGTGAAGCAGCGCGCGAAGGAAACCATGAAGCTGTCGCTCATCCTGCACGAGAAGTTCAACCTCTCGCTGGCGGTTTTCTCCTTTGCGCTCGTGGGCGTGCCGCTCGGGATCAAGGTTTCGCGTCGGGAAACATCCGCGAATCTCGGCATCGCGTTACTGCTGGTGCTCGGTTACTATATGCTCACCGTCGCCGTGAAGTGGCTCGATGGGCACCCGGAGTACCACCCCGACTTGCTGCTCTGGCTGCCCAATTTGCTGTTCATCGGTGTGGGCGTTTGGTTGTTCCGGCGGCTCGATCGCTAACCCTGCGCCAACCGGCGCCAGGCTCGAAGCGGCTCAAGCCGCCTGCGTGGCCACCACGCCGGAACGGCCGTCGATTTCCGCCATCACCTGATCGCGCACGGGAATGGCCTCGCGGTTCGCCAGGAGTTCGCGCGCCAGGTCGTCGAGTCGGATAAACTGCACCCCGGAACTGCGGCAGGCGTCAAGCAGCTGGCGAAAAATCGCGCGTTTGCCCATGCCTTCGACCTCGGCGTGGAGCGTGAAGACATTGGGCCGGTCCGCGCGCAGCGACGCGAGATAGTGCGCCACGATGGCGTGGTCCGGATATTCCGGGCGGCCGATCAACTCATCGAACGTGGGCAGCGTCGTCGGAATTTCCAGCGTCCGAAAAACCTGTCCGCCGAGGCGGGGGAAAAAGGGCTCCGTGCCGCGGGTATCGCTGCCGTAAAGCAGCCCTGCGCGATCGTATACTTCGCGGCTGAAGGCGGTGCTTTGCCAGCCGGCGGCGCCGGCCGTGTGAGAGGGGCGGCCAAAGATGCGGAGAAACTCCCGGCCCGCGGCCTCGAATTCCGCGGCCACTTCTTCCAACTCCATGCGCTGCAGGTGATCCTGCCAGCGGAAGTGATTGTAGCAATGGATGCCGACCTCGAAGCCGGCGTCCCGCACCGCGCGCATGATGGGGCCGTTGCGCCGCCCAATGTGCGGCGCGGGCAGCAGGGTGCCGTTGAGCAGGGTGCGAAGGCCGTAGAGCTGCACCACGTTTGTGCGGCTGACCTTGGAAAAAAAACCCGGCCGGAATACCCGCGTGATCGCGCGGCCGGTTTGGTCCGGTCCGAGGGAAAAAAGAAAACACGCCGGCGCCTCCGCCGCCTGGCAATCGTGCAACAGGTTCGGCACGCCGACGCGGGTGCCGCGGTCGGTGTCGACGTCGATCTTGAGCGCGAGCCGGATCGGCATGCGTTACTCCAGCCGGTAATCCTTGTGCGCGAGGTGGTAATCCAGCGTCAGCTTGATCGCCTTCTTCAGATCCACCTTGGGCGTCCAGCCGAGCCGCTTCTTCGCGTTGGCGATCGAGGGCACACGGCGCTGGATGTCCTGGTAATATTTGCCGAAGTACTGGGCGGACGGGACGACGGTGGTCCGGGCCTGGGCCGCATGCTCCCGGTACTCGGGAAACTCCTTGAACGCCGCGATGATCAGCTTCGCGAGCTGCGCCACGCTGACATCGTTCTTCGGATTACCCAGGTTGAAAATCTGCCGTGAGGCGCAGCCGTCCTTGTTCTCGATGATGCGCAGGAGCGCATCGATGCCATCGTCGATGTACGTGAACGAGCGGCCCTGTTTGCCGCCGTCGACGAGCTGCAGCGGCTTTTTGAAGAGGACGTTCGAGATGAACTGGGTGAAGAGGCGCGAGCTGCCTTCCTTCGGCTCCATGATGTCGTCGAGTTTGGGGCCGATCCAGTTGAACGGCCGGAACAGGGTGTAGTCGACGCCGTCGCGCACGCCGTAGGCGTAGATGACGCGATCAAGCAGTTGCTTCGAGCAGGCGTAGATCCAGCGCTGCCGCTCGATCGGACCATACACCAGCGCGCTCGTGCTCTCGTCCAGTTCCTGGTCCGGACACATCCCGTAGACCTCCGACGTGGAGGGAAAAATGATGCGCTTTTTGTACTTCGCGCACTTGCGGACGATTTCCAAGTTGGCTTCGAAATCCAGTTCGAACACCCGTAGCGGGTCCTTCACGTACTGAATCGGATTCGCGATCGCGACCAGCGGGATGACCGCGTCGCATTTCTTCACGTGGTATTCGATCCACTCGCGATTGATCGTGATGTCCCCTTCCACGAAGCGGAAGCGCGGGTTGCCGATGGAGTCCTCGAGTTTGTGCGACCCGATGTCCATCCCGTACACCTCCCAGTCTTTCTGCGTGAGGATGGCGCGAGTGAGCGAGCTGCCGATGAAGCCGTTGGCGCCGAGAATGAGAACACGAAGAGGCATGGAGGAAGAAAGACGGAAACTCCCGACGCCTGAAAGGATGAAGATGGCCATGGGCCCCGCGACTGGGGGGATTTCGGGCGCGGCCGCAGGACCTTCAGGTGAAATCCAGCCGCTGCCCCGTGCGCAACTCCAACGGCGCGGTCCCGCGCCATTCCGTTCGCGTGAGTTCGATGGCAGCGTCGCCCGTCGCAATCACGAGCGGCGCAACCGACAGTATTTCGCCCGGCGTGCCGCGGCGGCCGTGGGTGGCGGGCGAGTCGGGCTCCGCCCACCACACCATCAGCCGGCCGCCGGCAACATCGGTGAAGGCGCCCGGGTAGGGATCGGTGACGGCGCGGATGAGATTGAAGATCTGGCGCGTGGATTGGCGCCAGTCGATCCGGCCGTCCTCCGGTTTGCGTCCCCCAAAATACGTGGCTTGGGCCGCGTCCTGCGGTGTTTCCACCGTGGCGCCCGTGAGCAGCGCGGCGAGCTGCCGGTCGAGGATGCGCCGCGCGCAGGGCAACACTTTGCGAAAGGCCTGTTCGGCGGTGTCGCGCGGGTCGAGGTCCACGCCTTCCTGATCGACGATGCCGCCTGCATCCGCGCTTTTGACCATGCGATGCAGGGTCATGCCAATGCGCGGTTCGCCGTGGAGCACCGCCCAGTTGATCGGGGCGCGGCCGCGATATTTCGGCAAGAGCGAGCCGTGGAGGTTGAACGCGCCCAGCGGCGGCAGCGCCAGAATTTCGGGGCTGAGCATGTTGCGGTAGTAGGCCGACAGGATCAGGCTCGGCTCGAGCGCTTCAATGCGGTCGATCCATTCCGGCGTGTTCACAGTCTCGGGGGTGAAAACGGCCACGCGTTTTTCGCGGGCGGCGACGGCGGGGGTTTTGAACCAGATTTTCTCGTTCGGATTGTCCCGGTGCGTCATGAGCGCGATCACGTTGACGCCGCGCTCCAGCAGCAGGGAAAGGCATTCGTAGCCCACTTCACTATAACCGAAAAAAATTACGCTTCGCGCCATCGCATTGGAACGTAGGCAAATTTGCGGGCCAAGCGCGAGGGCCAAGCGGCACAGGCTGACCCGCGGCCGGCGTTATTGCGTCAGCGCCGATCGCAGGTCGCCTTGCTTATACCCTTGCGCGCTGGTCGCCCCCTCGTGGTTGAAAAGCCCGCCCGTGGTGAGCAAGGTTTTCACCTCATGATTTCTCCCTTGGTGCAAGCTGTTCGCATCGCGGTGACGGAGGCGCAGAGCGTGTCGGGGTTGCTGCAGGCGCCCCGGAAGGCCCGTGCCTGCTTCGTTTTCGCCCACGGCGCGGGAGCGGGGATGACCCATCCGTTTATGGTCGCAGTTGCGGACGATCTCGCGCGGCACGGCATTGCCACGCTGCGCTACCAGTTCGTGTACCTGGAGCAGGGCTCCAAACGACCCGACGCGCCGCAGCGGGCCCACGCGGTCGTGCGCGCCGCGGTGCGGGAAGCCGCGCGTCTGCTCCCCGAGGCGTCCTTGTTTGCCGGTGGCAAGTCTTTCGGCGGGCGCATGACCTCGCAGGCGCAGGCGATCTCGCCCCTCCCCGCGGTCCGCGGCCTGGTGTTTCTGGGTTTCCCGCTGCACCCGGCGGGCCAGCCTGCCACCGAACGAGCGACCCACCTTTTCGCCACCGGCGTGCCGCTGCTTTTCCTGCAAGGCACGCGGGACAAACTGGCGGATCCGGCGTTGCTCGCGCCGCTGGCCGAAAAACTCGGCGCGCGCGCCACCGTTGAGCTCTTCCGGGAGGCCGATCACTCTTTTCATGCGCCGGTCCGCTCGGGTCAGACGGATGTGGGCATCCGCGCTGAACTGGCGGATACCATCGCGGAGTGGATGGGGAAGATCAGCTTGGGAGTGTGACCGTGGTGGGCGCTCCGCGCCCGGGGCCCGCTTTTCGCCAGCGCAAGGCTCGGGCTGCCATCGGGGTGGCCGAGGCCCACCCTTGGCGCCGGCGGCCAGCCAGCCCCATCGTTGGTGTTAGGTTGAGGCTCGCGTTACCGAGGCCAGCCGCCGGCAAAGGGTGGGCCGCTTGTGGACCGCCGCGCAGCCGTTCGGCGCGGACGGCCGCCGCGGAGTAAACAAGGGCCGGGCATGGCGGAATGGTCGTGCAGGGGGGGCCGAAACGCCAAAGGTTTCCCGTAACCGACTTGTTACGCGGCCCCGCTGCAGTGCCTTCGGGTGAAATCAGCGATCTTTTCCGCAGCGCAGAAGCCGCGTCACGCCACGGTTCATTTCATTGGGGCACCGGCACGGCCCGGCCCGCGCGCACTGAACTGATGCCGCGCAGCGTCACCGCGGTGAGGACCACGGCGCCGCCCGCCAGCGCGAGCCGCGAGGGCCGTTCGTTCAACGCGAGCAGTACCCAGATGGGATTCAGGATTGGTTCGATCACCGGGATGAGCACGGATTCGAGGGCGGAGACGCGCTTGATCGCGCGGGCATACCATGCGTAGGAGACGCCGAGTTGCACCACACCGAGCACGAGGAGGGCGATCCAACCGGTGGCGGGAAGCGCGGGGGCCTGCAGGATCCACGGCAGCCCGACAATGAACGCCAGCAGGTTGCCGAGGATGATCGATTCGACGGGTGAGCCATCCTTCTGTTTGCGCAACGCAATCGCCATCACCGCATACGCCACGCCGCTGAACACCGCCAGGGC
>JBEENF010000259.1:0-5763 GCA_041192325.1 Verrucomicrobiota bacterium | reverse complement strand
GCGCGCAGCTCGCGGCAAACTCGCCCTTTCAGCCGCAAGGGGCGGCGGCGGCTGCGACGGCGGCGGATGCGACGCTGGAATATCGCGGTTACATGGACACACCGGCGGGCGACCGGCTTTTTCGGATCAATGACTCCGCGCGAAAGACGGGCGCTTTTGTCAAATTGGGCGAGCGTCACGATGGCCTCGGCCTCGCCCTCAAGCAGTACGACGCGGATCACAACGCCATCATCGTCGAGCATGGGGGCAAGACGGTTACGTTGCAGCGGCGTGAGGCGAAAATCGCTTCGGCGGGCCCCGGGGCGCAATTAATGCCGCCGCCCAACGTGGGGCCGGCAGTGACTCAGTCCGTCATGGTAAATCCCACGACCGCCGACGAACAACGTCGGTTGGAAGCGGTGGCCGCGGAGGTCGCGCGCCGCCGGGCCTTGCGCGAGC
This sequence comes from Verrucomicrobiota bacterium, assembly GCA_041192325.1. Taxonomy (GTDB): domain Bacteria; phylum Verrucomicrobiota; class Verrucomicrobiia; order Opitutales; family Opitutaceae; genus ER46. The sequence goes on along the minus strand of JBEENF010000259.1, from coordinate 5,325 downwards.
AAGCGGGACAGCAGTTAAACGCCGGCGTACCGCAGCCACCGATGCTGCTCCCGCCGCAGGTCGCCCCACAACCGGGCCCGCAATTTCAGCAGCGGAGCACTCCGGGTGGCGCGATGAATTCCACGGGTCCGCAGTCGCAGAATGGGCGCTCGGGTCTTGGCGCGCAACAACCGCGGTGACCCGTGGGCCCCCGCGGTTTGCGCGGGTCGAGGGCGGCGCGAAACTGGCGGCCGCCCGCGCTTTTTCTCCGTTTAAGAAACGAAAAAATTAGGTGCGCCGGGCGGCCGAGGGGGTAGCGTGAAGCCAAATGTGCGCCGCGTCCATCGCCACGGCTGTTCCCAGCCAGTCAAATGCCCGCTTGGTGCGGCGTTTGTTCGCGCTGGCATGGCGTTACCGGCTGCACTGCCTCAAAGTTCTCACCATCCAGCTGGTACTGCTCACACTGGGGATCGGCGGATTAAGCTTCACCGGCTTGGGCATCGATTACATCCGGCACAAAATTGCCCTCGAGGGAGGGGCCCCCGTGGCGCCCGCGACGGCGCCGCCGGCGACCACCCCTGGCTGGCAGGCTCATCTGGTCCTGCCGGAGGACTGGCCAGCCTGGCAGGTGCTGGCGTTGCTCGCCGGTTTGATCCTGCTCTTCGCCATCTGCCGGGCATTTCTGAATTATAGCTACGCCGTATCGGTCAACCGGCTGGTTCAGCAAAGGCTCGTCGTCGACCTGCGCGCGGAGGTTTACGAGAAACTACAGCGGCTGAGCTTCCGTTTTTTCGACGCGAACAACACCAGCTCGATCATCACCCGCGTGACGAGCGATGCGCAAAGCGTCCGCATGTTTGTGGATCAGGTGCTGATTCAAAGCGTTATTATGGCGATCTCGCTCACCGTGTATGTCGTTTACATGGTGAATCTCAGTCTGTCGCTGACGCTGGCGTGCCTCGCGACCACTCCACTGCTCTGGATTCTCTCCGCCTGGCATACGCGACGGACCCAGCCCGAATACGCGGAAAACCGGACGTTGGTGGAGCGGATGATTCAGATCTTTGTGGAGAATCTGCAGGGGGTGGCGGTGACGAAGGCGTTCGGCCGTGAGGCGGAGAGCCGGGCGCGATTTGAAGCGGCCAATAACGCGGTGCTGCGCCAGCAACATATCATCTTCTGGCGCGTAAGCCTCTTTTCGCCGGCGATCGGGTTTCTCACCCGGATCAACATGATGGTGCTGCTGGGCTACGGCGGCTGGATGGTCATGCGCGGCGAGCTGCCGTTGGGCGCGGGCCTCGTCGTGTTTGCCGGCCTGCTGGAGCAGTTCTCCGGGCAGGTGAACAACATCGCGACGATCGTAAACTCGGTTCAGCAGTCTCTCATTGGCGCCCGGCGGGTGTTTGAGATCCTGGATGCCCCGATCGAGGTAAAGAACGCGCCGCAGCCCATTCGGCGCGCGCGGCTGACCGGGGACGTGCAATTCGAAAACGTCTCCTTTGCCTATGATGGCACGGAAGCGGTTTTGCGCGGCATTAACCTGGCGGTGCCCGCCGGACAGTGCGTCGCGATTCTCGGCGCCACGGGCGCCGGCAAGAGCGTGCTGATGAGTCTGGTGCCCCGGTTTTTCGATCCCACGAGCGGTCGGGTGCTCATCGATGGCATCGACGCGAGGCAGCTCCACCTCGACGATTTGCGTCGCAACATCGGACTGGTTTTCCAGGAGAGCTTCCTCTTCTCGAACACGGTGGCGGCGAACATCGCCTTTGGCCATCCGGGCGCCACGCGGGGCCAGATTGAAAAAGCGGCGCGCGTGGCGGCGGCACACGACTTTATCACCGCCCTGCCGCAGGGATACGACACCGTGTTGGGCGAAAGCGGCAACAGCCTGTCCGGCGGCCAGCGCCAGCGCCTCGCCATCGCCCGCGCGGTCCTGCTGGAGCCCGCCATCCTGCTGCTCGACGATCCCACCGCGGCCATCGACAGCGAAACCGAGCACGAGATCTTCGAGGCGCTCGACCGCGCCATCGCGGGCCGCACCACGTTTATCGTCGCCCACCGCCTGAGCACGTTGCGCCGGGCGGACTCCATCGTGGTCATGGAGGATGGGCGGATCGTGCAGCGGGGCACCCACGAGCAACTGATGCGCGAACCCGGTCCGTATTTGCACGTCGCGAGTCTGCAACTGGTGGATGATCGTGAATTGCAGCAATTGAAGCTCCAGGAGGGCGCGTTGTGAGCGGCCGCTTCCATCGCGGAGGGCGGCGATGAAACCTCCCTCGATTGCCCCGGGGCTCGCGCCGTCCGATCTCGGTCTGGTTCGCCGCATTCGCGGCGAAGAAGACGACGAGGAAATTCAAAAGCCGCTCGAATGGTCGTTGATTCGGCGCATGTTCAGCTACGCGGCGCCGGTGAAAACGAAGCTCACCGCGCTCACGGTGATGACGATCGTGCGCTCGGCGCAATTGCCGGCGCTGGCGTGGATCACGGCGCTCATCATCAACGGCCCGATCACCCGCGGCGATTTCGACGGGCTGGGGTGGGGCATCGCCGGCTACGCCCTGCTCGCGCTCTCGACGGACGGGCTGTTTCATTTTCGGCAGCGTTACGCGCTGGAAATTGGCGAAACAGTTGTCAACGGGCTGCGCGCGGAGATTTTCGCCAAAACCCAGCGGCAGCCGATGAGCTTTTTCCACCGGGTGAAACTGGGCCGCATCATTGGCCGCGTGACGAGTGATGTGGAGGCGCTGCGCGTCGGTATTCAGGACGTCATTTTCGTCAGCGCGATCCAGGCTGGACAAATGCTTTTTGCGGCGGTCGTGATGGCCTGGTCGGACATCGTGCTTTTCCTCGTGGTGATGGGCCTGGCGCCGGTGTTGTGGATTCTCAACCGCCATTTCCGCGTGAAGCTCAGCCTCTATTCACGGGCCGCGAGCGACAGTTTCAGCCGCGTCACGGCGACGCTGGCGGAGTCGGTCAACGGCATTCGCGTCACCCAGGGCTTTGTCCGGCAGCAGACGAACGCGGGCCTTTTCCGAAATCTCCTGGCGGACCATTCGCGCTACAGCATCGCGCTGGCGCGCACCTCCGCGATCCTTACGCCGTTGCTGGAACTGAACGCCCAGTTTTTTGTGGCCATCCTGCTGATGTTTGGGGGGTGGCGGGTGTTTCATCACGACATGGGCGTCGGCGACCTCATCACATTTTTCCTGCTGGCGAATCAGTTTTTTTCCCCGATCGCGATCATCGGAAATCAGTACAATCAGGCGCTGGTTGCGATGGCCGGGGCGGAGCGGGTGTTCCGGTTGATTGACACGCCGCCGGATTGGGAGGACGCCCCGACGGCGACGCCGCTCGCGGAGAAGCCGGGTGGGATGCGCGTCGAATTCAAGGCGGTTTGCTTCGGTTACAACCCCACGCGCCCGGTCCTGGAGGACCTCTCCTTTGTGGCTGAGCCCGGGCAAACCATCGCGCTGGTGGGCCACACCGGCAGCGGCAAAAGCTCCATCATCAATCTGGTGGCGAAATTTTATCTGCCGACGCGCGGCGAGCTGTTGATCGACGGGCGCGAGGTGCGGACGCTGACCAGCGATTCGCTGCACCGACAGATGGGCATGGTGCAGCAGCAGAATTTTCTCTTTAGCGGCACTGTGTTCGACAATATCCGGCTCGCCAAACCGGATGCCACCGAGGCGGAGATTCGCGGCGTCGCGGCGCAACTCGACTGCCTTGATGTGTTCGAAGGCCTGCCGCGCGGTTTGCACACCGAAGCCGGCGAACGCGGCGCCAGCCTGTCCGTCGGCCAGCGGCAACTCGTGTGCTTCACGCGCGCCCTGCTGGCGAACCCGCGGCTCATGATTCTCGATGAGGCGACCAGTTCCATCGACGCGATGACCGAGGCGCGGTTGCAGCGCGCCCTGACTGAACTGCTGCGTGGCCGGACGAGTTTTGTCGTGGCGCACCGGCTCAGTACGATTCGCCACGCCGATCTGGTGCTGGTGCTCGACCAGGGAAAAGTGATCGAGCGCGGCACGCACAGCCAATTACTCGCGCAGGGCGGACATTATGCGGCGCTTTATCGCCAGTTCGTGCAGGTCGACGATCGGTGACGAAAGGAGTTCCGGGATCAGGGGCTGGCCGTCCAACGAAAATGAAATGGCACGGCGCGCCAAAGAATTGCGTTGGCGGCCAGGGTGAACGACGCCCTTAATCCACCCCTGACGATGTTGGAATACGGTTTAAGTACGCCCGGCTGCGCGCGCCGCTCACGAACGACCGGCTCAGGCGCCTCCCTTGCGGTGGGACTTAAAGGAAATTTTTAACGCTCATTACTAAAATGGCCCAAGCCTCCGTCCTGCTCACTACCGCCCGCGTGCCTCGACTCCGGCGGCAGCTGTTCCAGGTGGGGCTTCTTGCGCTGACCGCTCCCGTGGGCTTGCTCGCGGCAGCCGGGAATAATTGGGCCGTCTATCTCGGGGATGATGAGCGGACTCATTATTCCACGTTGCGGGACATCAACACCAGCAATGTGCACCAGCTCGAAGTGGCCTGGACGTACCGCTCCGGCGATTTCGAGCCCGCGATGAGAACCCAGATCCAGTGCAACCCGCTGATTGTAAACGGGGTCCTTTTTGGCACGACCGCGTTGCAGGTCCTGGTGGCGTTGGATGCTGCCACGGGCCGCGAACTATGGCGTTTTGATCCACGGAAATCGGGTCGCTCCACCACCCGTGACGTACGCCACCGCGGCCTGGTGTATTGGGGTGCCGGAGACGACCGGCGGCTCGTCCTGGCACAGGACCACTTCATCTACGCGATTGCCCCGGACACGGGGAAATTGATCGAGTCGTTCGGCGAGGGCGGCATGCTCGATTTCAAGACGGACTGGGCCAATGAGCGGGGTGAGTTCCTCCTGAACTCCGGCACGCCAGGGGTGGTCTTTGAGGATCTGTATATCATGCCGGTGCGGACCACCGAGAATCACGCTGGCGCCGCGCCGGGACACGTGCGGGCGTATAATTTGCGCACCGGAAAAATCGCCTGGACCTTCCATACGATTCCACGGCCCGGGGAATACGGTTATGAGACGTGGCCCGCCGATGCGTGGAAAACCATTGGCGGAGCGAATTGTTGGGCCGGCATGTCCCTGGACAAGGAACGCGGGCTGCTCTATGTCCCAACGGGCTCGGCGACCTACGATTTTTGGGGCGGCTACCGACTGGGGGACAATCTTTTTGCGAATTCCCTGATCTGCCTGAATGTCCGCACCGGGAAGCGGGTCTGGCATTACCAAATGGTTCGCCACGATTTGTGGGATCGCGATCTCCCGGCTCCGCCCAATCTCTT
>JBEENF010000258.1:0-5771 GCA_041192325.1 Verrucomicrobiota bacterium | reverse complement strand
GGTGGCGTTCGCGCAGATTTATGACCGCTTCTCTCCTCCGCTCTACGCTCTGGCATTACGGATCGTGGGTGATTCAGCGGAAGCACAAGACATTGTGCATGACGTTTTTGTCACCGTGTGGGAAAAGGCCTCCACTTTTCAAAACGTCCGCGGCACGGCGTTTTCCTGGGCGGTAACTTTGGTGCGCAATCGAGCGATCGACCGCGTGCGCATGCGGCGCCGGCGTGCCAACCTCCTCGCTGGGTCGGTTCTTTCGGACCTCGGGTACAATGAATTCGAGGGAGCTGGCGCTGCGACGGATGCGGCCGTTCGTGACGACGATGCGCGGCAGGTCCGCTCGGCCGTGGCGACCCTCCCGAAGGAGCAGCAAGACGCCCTTGAGTTGGCGTTCTTCAGCGGCCTCACTCAGGAGCAGATCGCAGAGCGACTCCGACAACCCCTTGGCACGGTCAAGGCACGGATCCGACGCGCTCTCATCAAACTTCGCGACCTGCTCGCACCCACGACATGAGTCTCGAACACAACGAAGAACTCGCAGCGCTTTATGCCCTCGACTTGCTTGAGGGTAAAGATCTCGCGCAGTTCGAAGCGATGCTCAGCACCGACCCCCTGCTGCAAACGCTCGCGCGCGAACTGCGCGAAACTTCGGCCCGAATCACTCGCCTCGCACCCGAGGAGCAACCGCCCGATCGGCTGAAGGCCCGGGTTTTGGCATCGATCGCGACAACATCCGATCCCGTCGGCCGAGTCGTTTCCGCCGAATTCTTTAGCTTCAAGTTTTTCACCCCTTGGGCCCTCGCCGCCTGTCTTACTCTCACGTCTGCGTGGCTGGCACGTCTCTACCTGACCACTCATTCGGAGAACATACTGTTGCAGGAACGAAGCGAATTGGCCGGCGTGGCGCGCCAGAGTGCAGTCCAGCGGCTGGAGGCAGAACGCATCCTGGCCCGACAACAAATCCAAGACCTTGGTCAACAACTTGCCACCAACGAAAAGGCCAAAAACACGGCTCAGGCGCAACTTGCAACGCTGAGTCGCCAGATGAGTGAGACTGGTGAGCGGCTTGCGGAGCGCGATCGGATTATCTCGGCGCAAAACCAACGAATCGATACCCTGACCGGCGCTTCGACAGAAATCGGTCGTCAGCTCGGCGAAGCGAAGCAGATTGTGGCGGGACTGACCGACAAGCTTAAGTCACAGAGTACCCTCGCAAACCTCAAAATCACCACGCTCGCCTCCATGCTGAATAATTCTCCGGAAGCGCGCGCGGTCGCCTTGTGGGATCCCCTTCGGCAGGAGGGAGTGCTCCGGGTCGAAAAGCTTCCCGCTCTAAACGCGAACGAAGATTATCAATTGTGGGTAGTCGATCCGCAGTATCCGAATCCTGTCGACGGCGGAGTGTTCAGCGTCGACTCGGAGTCGGGCGAAGGGAGAATCAGCTTCCGGGCGAAGCAACCGGTGAAAGCGATCAACGCATTTGCCGTCACCCGCGAGCGCAAAGGCGGCGTTCCGAAGGCCGAGGGGCCATTTGTTCTGCTGGGCAAATAGGTCTTTTGCGAGAGTAACCGCAGCCCGGAATCCCGGGGCGTCAGCGAAATCAATTTCGCTGCTGAACGCCGTCTCGTTCAGGAAACTGCACGTCTGAACGCGATGCATTTGGACCAGTGTTCTTCAATCGTCAGGCCATTTTCCGACCTTGCCACTCGCAAAGAGCGTCCAAAACCTGTTCCCGAATGATAATCAAGCCCAAGGTCCGCGGATTCGTTTGCGTCACAGCCCATCCCGAGGGTTGCGCCGCGCATGTCCAGGAATGGATCGATTACGTGAAGGTCCAAGGGCCCATCAAGCAGGGGCCCAGGAAAGTCCTCGTGATTGGTTCTTCCACCGGCTACGGCCTGGCCTCGCGCATCACTGCTGCGTTCGGATCGGGCGCGGCTACTTTGGGGATTTTTTACGAGCGTCCTTCCGAGGAAGGACGTTCCGCCACACCGGGTTGGTACAACACAATCGCTTTCACCCGGGCCGCGACAGCGGCGGGGCTCTATGCGAAGAACCTGAATGGCGACGCATTTTCGGACGCAATCAAGCAGCAGGCGCTCGACCTCATTCGCAACGACCTAGGGCAGGTTGATCTCGTCGTTTATTCTCTCGCGTCCCCGCGACGCACGCACCCGAGAACGGGCGCCGTCCACAAATCCTGCCTCAAACCCGTTGGCCAGTCGTATACCAACAAGACGGTCGATACCGACAAAGGAATCGTCAGTGATGTGAGCATAGAACCCGCGAACGATCAGGAAATCGCCGACACCGTCGCGGTCATGGGGGGCGAAGATTGGGAAATGTGGATGCGCGCCCTTGCTGACGCGAAACTGCTGGCCCCCGGCGCGCAGTCCGTGGCATATTCCTACATCGGGCCCGAGGTCACCTGGGCAATTTACAAGAACGGCACGATCGGCCTCGCCAAGAATGATTTGGAACGCGCGGCGAAAAATATCGACTCTCTGTTGAAGCTTAACAGCGGCGGCCGGGCTTTCATCTCAGTGAACAAGGCTCTCGTGACCCAAGCCAGTTCCGCCATCCCCGTCGTTCCCCTGTACATTTCCATGCTCTACAAGATCATGAAAGCGGCGGGTACGCATGAGGGCTGCATTGAACAGATCTACCGGCTCTTTGGTTGCCAAATGTTCAATGGCAATTCTCCGCAGTTCGATCAAGCGGGCCGCGTGCGGATCGACGACTGGGAAATGCGGCCGGAAATTCAGGCTGCGGTGCGCGAGATCTGGCCCAGTGTGACCAGCGAAAATCTTGCGCAAACAACGGACATCGTCGGTTACCGTAATGAGTTTATGAAGCTTTTCGGTTTCGGATTGCCGGGAATAAACTACGACGCGGAGACGGAACCGCACGTCGCAATGCTTTGACCCCCCGTCACGTGCGAAACGCAAAGAACCGATAATTTGAGACTCTGGTTCCGCGGCGGCAAAAGTGACCCTTTCAAATTATTAAGTGAGAGCCGTCATTCAGCGGGTTTCTTCGGCGCGGGTCACCATCCACGGGGAAGTTAGCGGCGCGATCGCCCAAGGTCTCGTCGTGTTGCTCGGCCTCGCTCCGGGCGACACCGAAGGGGATGCCCAATGGCTCGCAGAGAAAATCATCGCACTCCGGATTTTTGAAGACTCGGCGGAAAAAATGAACCTGGCGGTTACCGACGTCTCAGGTGGCCTGCTGGTGATCAGCCAGTTTACCCTGTTTGCGAGCACACGAAAAGGAACGCGACCGTCCTTCAACGGCGCGGCCAAACCCGAGCTAGCCATTCCTCTCTACGAAACCTTCCTCCGGTATTCGACAGCCGCGTTGGGAAGACCGGTTGCGACCGGAAAATTTGGCGCGGCAATGGAAGTGTCGCTCGTGAACGACGGGCCGGTGACGATCATCATCGACACCAACATGCGAGAGTAGGCGTTTACCGCCGGCTTCAGATCAGATGGGCGACGGCCCTCAAGGTCTTCAGGATTTCACGGAGATCACTTTGCGCTCACGACGCTTCAATCCCCGTTACCACCCACGGTGACCGATTGGCCGTTATGCTTTGGACCCAGCCCAAGAATAAACGGCGCGGCGGCCTTGGCCCATTGTTCGGCTTTCGGATATGAAGCTGCTCCCTCCGCCCAAACGGACCGCAACATCTCGGTGTCGATTACGCCAGGGTTCAACGGCACCGCCGCCATTCCTTTCGGCAACTCTTCGGCCAAAGCCTTGGTGAGTCCCTCGATCGCCCATTTCGACATGCAATAAGGAGCCACGTCTCGTGAGACGCTGCGGCCCCACCCTGAACTCAAGTTTACAATCACGCCCTTTTTCTTAGCTACCATCGCAGGCACGAACTGGCGAATCACGTTCTGGACGCCCCGGATGTTGGCATCGACCAGCTTCGTAAATTCACGGTCATCCTGTTCCCATAGCGGCGCGAGGCGGTTCATCATGGCCGCGTTGTTGATCAACAGGTCCGGTGCGCTGTCGTTCTCCAAGACCTTCGCCGCCCAGATCGCAACCTTGTTGTCGAGCCCGACATCGACGATCGAGAAATCGTGCGGCGCCTGATGGCTCATCCGGAGGTCGAATATGGCTTCGCCCGAGCGACCACAGCCGATCACCGTATGTCCGGCGCGAATAAATTCCTCTGATAAAGCCCGGCCCAATCCGCGGGTAACGCCCGTGATGACAATTTTCATGCGTAACGGTGAGTTCGTCGCATCTTTGAGTCGAGACGGCGGTGAATCGTCCCCCCAGTTCGGGCGCTCCGTCATACCACATTCACGTCCCGACGGAACGGCGGCTCAGCGTGACTGCAGGCTGAACTTGTTGAGTCCGGTCTTGCGGCAGGCATCCATGACAAACGCCAACTTCTTCAACTGCGTTGTTTCGTCGGCTTTGATTAGCACGGGAATGTCACGATCGACATTCTTCACCTGCTCCAAAAGCTGGAGGAGCTGCTCGTCTGTGACAGCTTTCCCGTTGAAGGAAACTGACCCATCCTTGTCGATTCCGATCGTCACGGTTCCTTTGAACTCGTTTTTACCCGCGGTTTCCACCTTCGGCAGAGTGATATTCAGAGTGGCGGCCGATTTGAACTGCATCGTAACGAAGGCGAAAAAAATCAACATCACGAGCACGTCGATAAGCGCCACGAGGTTCATCTCGGGACGTCGGCGGCGCTTCTGATAAAGAGAACTCATCCGCGCGAGCGCTGCAGAATGCGCTCGAGCAATACATCGAGCTGAGCGGCGTAATTCTCGATCTTGCGCTGCAAGTATCCGCTGCCCACCAAGGCAGGGATCGCGATGCTGAGGCCGAGCACCGTGGCCGATAAGGCGAGAGCCACGCCCTTTGTGAACGCCACCGGATCCGGCAATCCCGTGTCGGGCGAAATCTGGGAAAAGACCTGCAGGAGGCCGGTCACCGTGCCGGTGAGACCAATCAACGGCGCCGCCGCATAGATGACATCGAGGTACGGGATGCCTCTTTCCATGCGATTGATTTCCAGGCGCGCGAACGCTTTGACCGCGTCTTCGTCGTTCTTGTGCACTTCCGCGAACTCCACAATCCGCGAAAGGACCGTATGCTTTCCTCCTACCAACGCTCGGCCCGCCACCACCGCGTCCACCAAGTCGTCCGGCATTACCGCCGCCCGACGGAGGGCGAACGATCGCTCGCAAACGATAAAAACCATTGCGAGCGAACAAAACCCCAGAGGGTATTTCAACACACCGGCGCCCTGAAGGACGCTGGTAAAATTAACGGCTTCAGTCACGGCGAGCAGCATGGAGGGCACGAATGTGGCTGGGTGTGACGCCCTTTGGAAGCAAAGGTTCTACAAAAGTGTCAACCAGCCGCGTTCACGCGGCCATGTAAGGCAGCTTCGTGGCGCTGGCTTTCACGGCCGGCAACCCTTCCAGCAACTCTCCGATCGGATCCCAGCGCCCGTTCACGAGAGCATCCTGCGCAGAGCTGCGGACCTCAGCCTTCGCGATCTGTCCGGCAAAACGAATTTCCTGCTTGGCGACGTCGACGACCACTTCAATGGCGGGATTCTTCTCCACCGCCGCAGCGATTCGGGCAATATCCTCCCGGCTCGCCGTGGCGCACGGAATGCCAAGTGTCGTGCAGTTCCCAAAGAATATTTCTGCGAAGTTTTCCGCCACGACCGCTCGAAAGCCGTATTTTTGGATGGCTTGGGGCGCGTGTTCACGGGATGAGCCGCAACCGAAATT
>JBEENF010000257.1:0-5796 GCA_041192325.1 Verrucomicrobiota bacterium | reverse complement strand
AAGATACGCGACCATACGGAGCGGATGCGCCAGCGTCGCGGGGTGCGTGACTTGGAAATTGACCCGCAGAACTAATGCCCGCCGCCCTTCTTCAGCTCGACAAAGTCACCATCCGTTTTGGCGGACTCACGGCGGTCAATGCCGTCGATTTTGCCGTCAATGAAGGCGAACTCTGCGGCTTGATCGGCCCCAATGGCGCAGGGAAGACAACCGTATTCAATCTCGTCACCGGCGTGTATCAGCCCACCTCGGGCGAAGTGTCGTTCGGCGGCAAAAATCTGGCTGGTCTCCGCGTGAACGAAATCGTGGAGCGGGGCATCGCCCGCACGTTTCAGAATATCCGGTTGTTCGGTTCCCTCTCCGTTTTCGACAATGTTCGCGTCGCGTGCAATCTCCACCGGGGCGTGGGGCCACTGCACTCACTGCTGCGCCTGAGCGCTTTTCGCGCCGACGAAGCGGGCTGTGCGCGCCGGGTTGAGGAGCTTCTCGAAATCTTCAACTTGCGGCGATTCCGAGATGCCCCCGCCCGCAGCCTTCCCTATGGTGAACAACGGCGGCTTGAAATCGTGCGCTGCCTGGCCACCAAGCCGCGACTGCTGCTGCTCGATGAGCCTGCGGCCGGCATGAATCCGACCGAGAAAGTCGAACTCGTCCGTCTGATCCAGCAGATTCACCAGCAGTTCAGTTTGTCGGTCCTGTTGGTCGAACATTCCATGAAGGTGGTAATGGGAGTGTGCCAGCGCATAGCCGTGCTCGATTACGGCGTGAAGATCGCGGAGGGCACGCCCGCCCAGATCCAGAGCGATCCCAAGGTGATCGAAGCCTACCTCGGCGAAGATCACCATAAAAGCCTCGCGCATCATTAAGCCGCTCCGCCAATGCGCTCGCGTTCTCCCGCTCCCTCCTTGCGATCCACCCTTTCGCGCGACACTCCAATTCTGCGCGGCTAAACGATGCTTTCCGTTTCCGACCTCCATGTCTCTTATGGCGCCATCTCCGCGCTGAGCGGGATCTCCTTTCAAGTCGAGCCAGGCTCCATCGTAACTCTCATCGGAGGCAACGGCGCAGGCAAGACGACGACATTACGCACGATTTCCGGATTGCTCCGCCCGAAAGCCGGCAAAGTGACTTTTGCGGGCGAGGATGTTTCCGCGTTGCCTGCGCACAAAATCGTGGCGCGCGGACTTTGCCACGTTCCCGAGGGCCGGATGATTTTTTCCAATCTGACCGTCGACGAAAATCTCGCGATGGGAGCCTATCTGCAAAACGATGCTGAGCTGAACGCCCGGAACCGGGAATACGCGTTCAGTATTTTCCCCCGCCTGAAGGAAAGACTGAAGCAGACCGCCGGCACGCTTTCAGGCGGTGAACAACAGATGCTCGCCATCGGCCGCGCGCTGATGAGCAACCCCAAGTTCCTCATGCTGGACGAGCCGTCGCTCGGCATCGCCCCCCGCCTCATTAGCACGATTTTCGAAAAAATCGTGGAGATTAATCGCAGCCACGGAATCACGATTCTGCTCGTTGAACAGAACGCCAATCTCGCCTTGGAGATCTCCAGCTACGCCTACGTTTTGGAGACCGGCCGGATTGCCATGGAAGGCGAAAGCAAGAAGTTGCGGGCTGATCCGCGCCTTAAGGCCACCTACCTCGGGGGTTAGACGCGGCGCGGAGGCACACCGCCGTGATGGTGACCAGTCGGCGTCTGTTCGGCGGAGCACACGCAGGATTTGTGGTAGTCTGCTGGCACGAGAGCGACGTGCGCCACTCGCCGGGATTCTCGACTTATGGGCCGGCGTAAGCTTCGTTGCACCCCGGATCTATGCGAGACGCTCTCCAGATTGTAATCGAGTTTGCCGTGATTCTTGGCTTGGTCGCCGCGAACGGCTTCTTCGTGGCAGCGGAGTTCGCCCTGGTCAAAGTGCGTTCCAGCCAGCTGCGCCCCATGGCCAAGACGGGCGGCTGGCGGGTAAAATTCGCCCTGCAAGCCACCGAGAAACTCGACGCGGCGCTTTCCGCGACGCAGCTCGGCATCACCCTCGCCAGCTTGGGGCTGGGCTGGCTGGGCGAACCGCTGGTGGCCCCTCGAGTGGTTCCTGTGCTGGCCCATTTTGGGATCACCGATCCCAAGGCCGTTTCCTCCATCTCCTTCGCGATTGGTTTCACCCTCATCACGTTCTTTCACATTGTCCTGGGCGAACTCGCGCCCAAGTCGCTCGCCATCCAGCGGCCAAAAACCGTTTCGCTCAACGCCGCTGCGCCGTTGATGATATTTTATTGGATATTCTTCCCTTTCATCTGGCTGCTGAATGGCGCCGCGAATCGCTTCCTGCGGTGGTGCGGCTTGGAGCCTGTCGGCGAAGGCGAGCACGCCTTCAGCTCCGAAGAACTGGAGCACGTCTTCAGTCAGGCCCGGCATTCCCATCCCGGCGACGCCCTCATCAACCGTCTCATGGTTCGATCGGTGCGGCTGCGTGCCACCACCGCCCAACAGATCATGCGGCCACGCGACCAAGCCGTCGCACTTTGGCTGGACCGTCCGCTGGCCGAAAATTTGCGCATCGCCCAGACAAGCGGGTTCAGCCGATTTCCCGTGTGTCGGGGCTCGCTCGACGACGTCACCGGCATTCTTCTCACGCGCGAATGGCTCTGGCAGATCTACGCGCTCGGGCCGGACGCGCCCTTCGAACCGCTGATCCGGCCCGTCCTTACTTTCACCTTAAAAACGCCGATCCACACCATGATCGAGCTGTTTCGGACGTCGCGCAATCACCTCGCAATCGTGCTGGACGCCGAACAACGCACGGCTGGTCTGGTTAGTTTTGAAGACGTGTTGGAGGAAATTGTCGGTGACATCCGGGACGAGCTGGATCTCGGCCACGGCCCCATTTTTGAACACAGCGATCAAACGATCGTCGTTAGCGGGCTGTTCACCATGCGCGAATTACAGGCGGAAACCGGTTGGGCGTTCGAGTGGCAACCGCGCGAAACGGTGGCGGCGTGGGTGGAACGACAACGCGGACAAGCGGTGAAGCGAGGTGACACGTTCACGTTCGGGGACTACCAGATCACTCCAGTCGATGTCAGCGCCGAGCGGGTGCGCCGCGTTCGGATTGAACGGTTGCCGGCCGGAGGCGCCTCGGCCGTTTAGTGCCCTCCTCCGCTGCGCTGGCGAGCGCGGCCTGCTCCTGTCGCTTGATTTTTTTCAAACCCTGCTAAACTAGCAGGCTCTGGTTCTTACTTCCTCTTTCCTCAACCCACCCACTTCCAACTGCTTTAAATATGTCAACTGCTGCGCCGCAAAAATTCGAGTTTCAGGCCGAAATCAAGCAACTGCTCGATATCGTTATCCACTCGCTCTACACCGAGAAGGAAATCTTCGTCCGCGAGCTTGTTTCCAACGCTTCGGACGCGATCGAAAAACTTCGGCATACCCAGCTCACGGAAAAGGAAATCTTCGACGACCACCTGGATCTCGAGATCAACGTCACGACCGACGACAAGGCGAAGACCATCACAATCCAGGATTTTGGCATCGGCATGACGCGTGAGGAACTCGTGCAGAACCTTGGCACGATCGCGCACTCGGGTTCCAAGGCGTTCCTGAAGGCCCTCGGTGAGGGAGCGGCGCAAAATACGAATTTGATCGGGCAATTCGGCGTCGGGTTTTATTCCGCTTTCATGGTCGCGAAGTCGGTGAAGGTCTACACTCACAGCTGGCACTCCGATCAGCCGGGCCAAGTCTGGACCAGCGATGGGTCCGGAGCGTACGAAATTGAGGAAAGCGATGGCGAGCGCCGGGGCTCCAAAATAGTAATCACTTTAAAGGACGACTGCTCTGAATTCTCCGAAGACTGGAAAATTAAGGAAATCCTCGAGCGGTACAGCGCGTTTGTCTCGTTTCCGATCAACCTCAATGGAAAGCGCATCAACACCGTGCAGGCGCTTTGGCTGCGCAGCAAAGGCGAGGTAAAGGAGGAGGAGTACACGGAGTTCTACAAGTTCCAGGCCCACGCCTTCGATGAACCGCGCCTCCGCCTCCATTTCAGCGCCGATGCTCCACTCGCGATCAACGCGCTTTTGTTCGTGCCGAAGGAAAACACCGAGAAACTCGGGCTTTCGCGTCTCGAGCCGGCGGTTTCACTCTTCTGCCGCAAGGTTCTGATCGACGCCAAGCCCAAGGACATTCTGCCCGAGTGGTTGCGCTTCCTGAAAGGCGTGGTCGATAGCGCCGACCTTCCGCTTAATATTTCGCGAGAGACGATGCAGGACAAGGCCCTCATTGATAAGCTCAACAAGGTCATCACGAAGCGTTTCCTCAAATTCCTCGATGAAGAAGCGAAGAACCGGCCCGACGCCTACACGGAGTTCTACCGTGAATTCGGCGTGTTCTTGAAAGAAGGAGCCGCGCTCGACTTCACCCACAAGGAACAGCTCACGAAGCTGCTCCGCTTTGAGTCGTCGCTGACGGAAAAGGGTAAAACCACTTCCCTCACGGACTACGTGTCACGTTTGGGCAGCGAGCAAAAGGAGATCTATTATCTCATGGGGCCCAACCGCGCCTCCATCGAATCGGGCCCGTACCTCGAAGCTTTCAAAGCCCGCAACCTTGAGGTCCTTTTCTGTACGGAAGCCGTTGACGAGTACGTCATGAACAACGTGCGGGAATTTGACGGCAAAAAGCTAACCGCCGCCGACCACGCCGACGTCAAGCTCTCCGAGCTGCCCAAACCCGAAGGCGCGCTCGGCGACGACGAAGTGAAGACGCTCACGACATGGTTGAAGGACACGCTCGGTGAAAGGGTGGCGGACGTTAAATCGAGCGATCGTCTGGTGAACTCTCCGGTGCTCGCACTGAACGCCGACAAAATGATGTCGCCCCACATGCGCCGCATGATGAAAGCCATGAACCGCGAGGGCGCGGATTCCCCCATCCGCGTTAATCTCGAATTCAATCCCCGCCACGCGGTCATTAAACGCCTGTTCGAAACGCACGTGGCATCGCCCGAGCGAGCCAAATTGGTGGCGGAGCAACTGTTGGACAACGCGCTGATCAGCGCGGGACTGCTGGACGATGCCACCGCCATGGTTGCCCGCCTGAATAAGTTGCTCGAAAGCGTCTAAAACAGGACGGTGCAGGGTTCCCGGCAAACGAGTGCCGGGGACGCGCAGCGTCACAGCGTTTCCGTGACAAGGTATGGCACGAACCGCGCACCCGGTTACCATTCCGGGTCGGAGATGCGGTTTCCCACTCCAAGATGCATTCTGCGCCATCACCACCGCACTTTCCGCCCGGGGCAGACGCACGGCTGCGCCGCCTGCGTTACGTCGCCTGGCTGCTGGACCGTTCGATTCCAATCGGACGGTGGCGCATTGGCCTTGATCCCATCCTCGGACTCGTCCCCGGAGCCGGCGATTGGATAGGCGCAGTTCTTTCGCTGTATGTGCTTTATGAAGGTGCACGTCTGGGCCTGCCAGTATCCTTGCTGGCTCGCATGGCCGGGAACATACTCGTTGAAGCCGTGGGGGGGACGGTTCCCATTTTGGGAGACTTCTTTGATGCCGCTTGGCAGGCAAATTTCAGAAATTTTCAACTGATAGAAACGCATTACCGCCCGGAGGTGGTTTCCCGCTCATTCCGTCAAGTAGCCGTGGCTTTCGCCATTTTTGCGGTGTGCCTGCTGGGCGCGCTCGCCGCCGCGCTGGTCTTCGTCGTTAGATTCATCGTGGCGCTTGTCGCGGGTTTCTCTTGATCCCCGCAAAACCGAATCGGCGACGCCGCCCTGCCCTTTTGGT